>JBFJWU010000346.1:0-4067 GCA_041623475.1 bacterium
CGTAGAGAAGCGCAAACTCCATTTTTTTCCAGGGGTCATCCAGATGGACAACAAATGCAGCAACCAGCATCGTAAAGACCAGTGGCAGGCAGGCCAACCGCGTACCAAATCCGACCACAACCATCAGGGCTGCAACGAACTCCGCGCCCGCTGCAAGGATGTGACTGGGAAACGAGCCCAGTCCAATCGGATCGGGAAATACAAATGACGGATCACCGAACTTTTTGACCTTGGGCAGGCCGTGCGCCAACGCCATTGTCAATCCGAAACTGACCCTGAGGACCAGCAATCCGATCGACAGCAGTTGATCGTCAGTCGTCCTGGCCGTCCGCAGCAATTGTTCCTTCATAATCGGAAATCCTTGTTTGATTCAGCTCTATTTCTATCGAATCCCTAAATACGACGTTACCAGCGCGCAAAGTTCATCTGCAAACGCCTGTTGCTCCAGTAGATCAGGATTCTGCAAAATCGCCTGGTGGACAACAGCTTCAACTGAATGCATGACAATAAACGCGGCCAGATCCACATCGCTGACATCCAATTCGGCTTGACGGTTGCCAATGAACTCACGAATCAACCTGGTCGCTTCGCCATCGCTTTGCTCAACCTTCTGGAGATCCCCTACGCGTGGAATCTGCTCGACCAGGACGCTGTGCAGCCGCGAATCCATTCTGTGCAACTCGATAAAAGCATCGACGATGACCTGGACAACTTCGGCGAGCGGTCGCTGCTGAACTTCCCCTAGCTTGGATTTGAACAGGTCCAGTTCCCGCTGGCCCTGGCGTTCAATCAGCGCTGCGACCAGCGCTTCCTTGCCAGGGAAGTATTGATATAACGAGCCGATCGAAACGCCCGCGACCGTGGCGATCTTGTTCGTGCTGGCACGATCATAGCCGTGTTCGCGCAGCACTTCTGCAGTGGCATCCAGCAGCAGCTGCACGCGTTTCTGGGCTCGCTCCTGTTGCGGCTTTTTTCGGGGTTTTGTCGCTACCTGACCGGTCATGACCTCTCGGCTTACTACCCAAAGTTGAAAACGTGAGCGAACACTCATATTATAAGGCCGATCCCGCCGTCCAGGCCAGTCGATCCAGAACGGAGTCACAATGAACCAGCCAAAGAACAAATCAGCCCGCTGGGCGACTGTGTTGTTAATAACAATGTTAGTCTCCAGCGGGTGCACCCTGACAACATTCCTGGGGTACAAACGATCGCCTGATTTTCCGGTCTATATGGATGGCGAAGTGATCTCGTTGCCTGGACTGGACCAACCGGTCCAACTGGCCGTCCGCCCAGACGGCATTTACCAGATCAAAGCCAGCACCGAACGTGACCTTGCACGGACCATTGGATACCTTCAGGCCAGGGACCGAATGTTCCAGATGGACCTGATGCGCCACGTCGCACGCGGCGAGCTTGCAGCGCTCGTCGGCAATGTCGAAATCGGTGGAAAGAAAGCACTTGATCAGGACAAGTTCAATCGCTTTGCCGGTCATCTTGCCGATGCCCGCCGGATTGTCGGGGAGATGGATGACCGAGATCGAACCAATCTGGATGCCTATGTCCAGGGGATTAACTTCTGGATCAATAACGGACAAACGTCGATCGAACATCGATTGCTCAAGAGCGATATCCGGCCCTGGGAGGGGGCTGACTCGCTGGCAATCTTTCGGTTGCTGATGTTCGGCCTGACGCATAACTACACGCGGGAAGTGCGACGATTACTGATTGCGTGCGATTCGGGTCTGGACGGACTGCAGCGTGTGTGGCCAACCGGCATCCAGTTTGGTCCTCACATCCTGCCGGACGAGGCGATCCCTCCGGGAGATTACCCAATCCCGCCAAGTATTGTCCCCGAAATGGCCGCAGAATTACCGGCACTTTGTCCCGACAATCAGGCTACGCCGGCACCGATACAGGCCCGGGTGGTCCGCGGTCGGCAAATCGATATTACCGACCTGCCCGGGAACATTGCCTTGTTATCGCATAGCCTGGAAACAAGCAATAACTGGGTGCTGTCAGGCGATCGTACACAATCGGGCGCGGCCATTATGGCAAACGACCCC
Organism: bacterium; assembly: GCA_041623475.1. Lineage (GTDB taxonomy): Bacteria > J088 > J088 > J088 > J088 > JBFJWU01. The sequence goes on from JBFJWU010000346.1 coordinate 2,064, forward strand.
CACCTGCCACATATGACCCCACCAATCGTCTGGGGTGCCGAACACCAGGTCGGTGATCGCGCTGTTGCCGGATTCACGGTGCCCGGATTGCCATACATCGTTTTTGGAACGAATGGCGATGTTTCCTGGGGCCTGACAATCAACAACGTCGACCTTCAGGATGTTTACGTCGAAAAACCCGCTGGTCCGAATGCAGTCGAATATGACGGCCAACGGGAGGTCCTGAGGACAAAAACGGAAACATTTGAAATCCGTGGCGAGGACAGCGTCCGGTTAAGCGCCAGGTTTTCGCGCCACGGGCCGATCCTGAACGACCTGGATCCGTTCCTTGCCGGACGAATTCCCCTGGCTTCTCTGCGAACCGTCCCGGTAGCCGGTTTTGGCGATTCACATGCGTTCAGGGCGCTTCCGCACGTTCGCACTGTGACGGATCTCGTTGATGCTGCAACTGCAATGGACAGCGCCTGCCTGAACTGGGTCGCGGCCGATACCCGCGGCAACATCAGTTGGTCCAGTCCCTGCCTGGTGCCCGTGCGCCAAGGATGGCTGGGCGATTTCCCGGTCCCGGGCTGGCTGCCTGAATACGAATGGCAGGAGACATATCCAAAAGACAAGCTTCCAAGCAGCCGAAATCCGTCCAGAGGCTGGCTGGCAACCAGCAATAACCGCGTGCTGCCCATCGGTCGATTTCCGACACCCTATGACAATGACCCGTCCTCACCAAACCGCTTCGTGCGGATCGCCGCCGAACTGGCCGCGCGAACCGATTGGACCATTGACGAAACCGCCAAGTTGCAGTTGGACACAAGAATTGAGTTCTGGCCAGGTTTCCTGGCCCTGGCCACCGGGTTTTGCGACAACAATCACACTGACAACCCATTGACTGCAGTCGCTCGAAAAGAACTATGCGACTGGGATGCGGATATGTCGGCAGACAGCATTGGTGCGACGATCTACGTGTTGTTTGCACACAACTTGCTGGATCTGGCCCTGGCAGATGACCTGACAGGAGGCACAGACGGCGAACTCTGGAATTACCTGCAGAACATTGCCCACTTTGAAACCAATGTCGACTGGTTGTTTACGCGTCCTGCGACAGCAGATGTCTGGGACACGCAGGGAACCACATTAAAAGAAACCAGAAACGATATTCTGGAGGCTGCCATCGCGGCCGCCGCGGAAACGGCATCGGAGCGTTACGGAACGGACCCGGCGAACTGGGCATGGGGCCACGTACGTCCGTTCTATCTCAAGCATCCGTTTGGGGGTAACGGCGACGGGATGGTCGCCGAACTGTTTAACAGCAGGAAGATCCCGGGCGTCGGCGCTCCCAATACCGTATTCAAGCATCAATTCTTTCGCTCGGATCGATTGGAAATGTATCCGACAGCGGGCGCAGTCCTGCACCTTGTCGTCGAAATGAACGGACCCGAAGGTGCTCGATATGCGATGGCGGGCGGCCAGAATGGCTGGCCAAAGCATCCCAATTATGCGGACCAACTGGAGCTTTGGCAAACAGGCGAGACATTGCCCCTGTGGACCAGTCAGTGGCCTGAAACGCGACTGATCAATACAACGTTGGTTCCGGGACGCCAGACCGAACGACCCGGAACCGACAATGACTGACCCCTGGCAACTCGCAGCGATCAGTAACGCGATCCAGTAAACTGCAGATCTGCCGCCGGAACCGTACCACAGTAACCATTCTGAGGGCCTGAATTGTCCAACAAGCCAGTTGTCATCGCCAGGAGCACACTGTTTTTGCTCATCTTTGCGGTCGCTGGCTGCCTTGATGACGATCCCGTTCAATCGGCCTCCATCCGCAGTGAGTCCAGGATCGAAAAGGATATTGGCCGCTGCGACCATTTTGATCCTTTGCGGCAGCCATTTTTTGGTGACACGCACGTCCATACCAGGTACTCCTTTGATGCCCGCAGCCAGCAGACCCTGACAGGGCACGAGGATGCCTACCGGTTTGCCCGTGGCGGCTCGATCGACCTGCGC
>JBFJWU010000347.1:0-4065 GCA_041623475.1 bacterium
ACCAACCGTATAGGCGTAGGTGGCCAGCAACCACAGGTCGGTAACCACGGCGGCCTCGACGCTGGTCTCGGCCCCCTGGATTCGGGCACGGCCCACGTTCTGGCGCTGGGCGACGGTTTCGTTTTCGCCATCGCCATCCACATCAACGGTCACATCAACCCGGTCGATCAGGTCGACCATTTCGTTACGAAACCAGAACGCCTGGGTGCGGATTCGATCCCGCATGAACTTGACCCCGGCCTCGAAATCCAGGCTGCGTTCCGGGTCCAGGCTGGTGTTGGGGATTTCCTGGGCAAAATCCACCTTGCCAAAAAAGTCTTCCATGTTGGGGGCACGGAAACCCCGCGCAAACTGGGCATTAAGTGTCAATCCGTCGACCACTGCCAGCACTGTTCCCAGCGATCCCGTCAGATCGCCGGCGTCCAGCGACAGATCCGTGTCGGCGCCATTTGGATCCTGCAGCGTCCCGCTGGCACGGAACTGGCTGTAACGGGCACCGGCCACAAGGCGCAGCCGGTCGACGACCTGCCAGGCATCCTGCAGCCACAGGCCAAAGCTGGTGTAGATCGCATCGTCGGGAAATGCCGGCCGGATTGCGACCCGGCCCCCCGGCCGCAGTTCGGTGCGACTGCTGTTGATCAGGTCCACGTACAGTTCGCTGCCCAACGTCAGGCGATTGTCCAGCGGCAGGTCGCGGCCGATCTGGACAAAGGCCCCGGGGGTCATGGCGTCGTTGCGTTCACGGGTTTCAAAGGAATCGGCATCGCGGATGACCTGCTCGCCCTCGCCATGAAATTGCAGGCTGGCGCTGGCGGTCAGGTCGTCGACCAGGATGCTGTCCAGTTCCTGGCCACGCAGCTGGGCATAGGTCAGGGCGCGGATCTGCGGTTCGTACAGGTATTTGAGCTTGCCATCCAGTGTGATCTCGGATGTTTTGGGTACATCCACCTGCCGCAGCGTCTGGTTGGCCACCACACCCGACCAACGCTGGCCAAATGCGCGGGTGACCTTGGCATCGACGGCGAATTCGCTGTAGCCGGTGTGGTCCTGGCGGCCGATGTCACCGCCGCCCTGCACGTCGTCAAAATAGCGGGCGCTGTACCCAGCCAGCACGCCGGTGTCACCGGTCTGGCCCTGGACCTGCAGCCGACCCCGCAGACTGCGGTCTGCGGATGCGGTCCCCAGCGCCACACCCGGCCCCCAGTTGTGGTCGTCGCTGTAACGACCGGGCATTCGCGTCAGGATATTAATCGTCCCCCCCAGCCCATCCGTCCCGTACATCACGGAGGATGGACCCCGGACCACTTCGATCCGGTCGATGGTGTAGGGATCAATGGTATTCAGGTACTGGTGGGGACCAAAGCGGTACAGCGAATTGTTCATCCGCACACCGTCCACCAGCAGCAGCACCTGCTTGCCGGTCAACCCATGAATAAACGGCGAACCGCCACCATAATTGGTTTTCTGGACCAGCAGACCGGGTTCCCGTTCCAGCAGGTTCGGCGTCTGCCCCAGCGGCACCTGGGCCAGATCCGCCTGGTCAACCACCGAGGTCAGGGCAGGAATGTCCAGCGGATCCCGCCGCTCACGCTCGGCAGTAACCAGCAGTTCGATGGTGGGCAGCGCAGTTGCCGAGGTCCCGGCAGCTGCGGATGTAACCGGCTGCGAAACCGGCTGCCCACTTTGCATTGCCGTACTGATTCCAGGAAACCATGAGACGATCGACAAACAGATGAATGGCAACGAGGAGCAATTCATCGCGACAGTGTAGAGAACTGTCAAGCCCGGAACAACCAAAATATGGAATTCCAGGCGGGCAAATGAAACCCGGTAAAGAAACCTGCCCAGCGACGACCGGTTTGCCCTGGACAGCAAATAATGACAAGGCCACCCCCGGGGACAGTGGGGGTGGCCTTTGAATAAACGAATAGTCTAGCGCCGAAAGGCGCGCAGATTTGCGTGAGATGTGGTGATGCCCGCAAGGGGCGAAGCCGCAGGAATAGCAGCGCTATTTCGAGGACATCGCACCGAGGATATTATCCCGCCTGACGGGACAGCGCCGCAGATCGCGTGAAGCTGCGCGCCGGCTAGTTGACGGAAAAGGCCTCCATGACCACCGGCACCATCGTCTCCATCGGATTCAAATCCGGCTTGTGCACCATAAACAGCCCGCCCAGCGCACCCAGCACGCGACCCAGCATGACCATTTCCGGTGGCATCCGGGTCACCGGATCATCCAGCAGGTCACCGGCCAGGTCGCCGAACTCGGCCATCAACTGGTCCACGTCCCAAACATCGGATCCGGATCCGGCCAACCCCGCCAGCATCGTCCGCCCTGCGGCCACGACGGCGGTCAGGTCGCCGGAACGGGTTGTAAAGCCCAGCTTGCCCAGCGCACTGGCAGCCGTTGCATCATCACCGCCCAGGAACGCCTGCAGCAGGCCGGCCAGTGTCTGGCGGAACTCCTGGTCCAGCTCGCGGACACAACCAAAGTCCAGCAGGACCAACTCGTCATCGTCTGTCACCAGGAAATTGCCAAAGTGGGCATCCGGCTGGAAGAACCCCCACAGCAGGATCTGGCGCATGTACAGGCTGACGATATTGGCCAGGACGCGGGTGTTGGCCTCTGTCCGACCAGCCTGCACGCGATCTTCCAGCGCCTCGTCCAGGCGTCGACCTTCGATAAACTCCGACACCATCACGGTACCCGTTGACCAGTCGCGATCAACGGCCGGCACCTTGACGCCAGGGATGGTCGCCACCAGCTCGGCAGCCCGTTCACCGGCGGTCATTTCGGCCTCGAAATCCACCTCGGACATAACCTGGGCTTCGACCTCGTCAATGATCGGGTCCAGGTCCATTTCCGGCATGTAGGCCTGCAGCGCGTTCAGCACCCGCCGCATGTTGGCCATGTCATGGGCCAGGATCCGGTCGATCCCCGGACGCTGGACTTTAACGGCAACAATGCGTCCATCGGGCAAGGTCGCCCGGTGGACCTGGGAAATGGATGCCGCACCAACGGGATCCGGGTCGACGTCGACGTTTGCCCGGCGCTCTGCACCCCAAGCGCGCTCCAGGGCAATTTCAACCTCTTCATTGGTCAGTGGCTTAACGGAATCCTGCAGGGTCGACAGGACGGCAGTGACATCGGCTGGCAGGATATCGACCCGGACGGCCAGCAGCTGGCCAATCTTGATCAACCCGCCCTGCTGGCGTTCGCAAAGCTCGACGAACCGTTCGGCGTTGCGCCGGTGGACCCGCCGCATCAGGCGCTGGTAACCGTCCGCGCTCATAAACGCGCCACGAATTGCGGTGGTCCGATAGGACAGTACTACGGCACTGATGGTCCGCCCCGTATCCAGCAAGCGACCCAGCTGGACGAACAGGTCCTTGCCCTCGTCCACCGACTCGTTCAGGATGCCACCGGCATTCAGCCAGCGGTTCTTGACCGCGTGCCCGGTACGAACGACCAGTCGCCGCATATCCCAGGCTGCCTGTTCGATTGCGCCCAGCAGCACCTCCAATCCGGCGACCCATTTGGCAACGCCACTTGTTTCCTGAAAAACCTTGCGAACCTGCTGGTTGCGATCGAATGCCTTGGCAGTATTTGCCCCGCTCATAATGCGTACCCCTTGCCGGCAGCGGTCATCTGCGACCGCACCCGATCCAGCCGCGGCACGAACCACGGCAGTTGCTGGATCTGGACAATGCCGGTTTCACGGCATTCCCGGATAACCTTGTTCGGCCGGATATCGACCTTGATCTGGCCATTGTCCGTGACCAGTCGGAATTCAAAAACCGTTGTCGCGATAGAAACATTCATCACGCACCTCCCGGTTGGAAATGCCCCGGCCAATTCCGGGGCTGAAGTTAACACTGATGTTAATTATTAACATTGATGTTAAATTTGTCAAACGGAAAACAACCGCCTGTTTTACAAAATGTTTTACCCTAAACCCGACATGTACATAATTATCCTTTCACTTCAACGACTTACGGACTTCCTGCATAACGCGATGCGTCACGGCAGCGCTTGCCCGTACACGGGTGTTCATCCTAGAATAT
>JBFJWU010000348.1:0-4064 GCA_041623475.1 bacterium
GTTGGCAAGGGGCTGGACCAACTGGGCCGTGCTGACCTTTCCGGCCGGCAGCATGACGATCGTTGGTATGTCTGCTGCAGCTCCATACGCAGCCAGCGCCGCTGACGTATCACCCGTAGACGCACAAATTACAGCCGGAACATCGACCCCGTCCGCGCGTAACTGCTTGACCGCCGATACCAGCACAGTCATGCCCAGGTCCTTGAAGCTGCCGGTATGAGCATCTCCACACATCTTGATCCAGAGCGGGCCGCAGTCCAGCCGGGATGCCAGGCGGTCTGCTGGAAACAGGTGCGTTGCTCCTTCGCCAAAGGTAACGATATTCTCGGGCCTGACTTCGGGCAGGACCCATTCGTGTTTGCCCCAGACCCCGCTGTACCAGGGTCGTTCGACGGTTCCCCAGCGGTCCCGGAAAAGTTCTTTCCATTGGTCGCCGGTACGCGCGCTCATCCACGCGGCGCGATCGTGTTGGACTTCAAGCAGGTCGTTACATTCCGGGCATCGGAAAATGACATCTGTAACGGCAGCGGTATGTCCACAATCAGGGTTGATGCAGGCGAACTGACTGCTGAACGGGGTGGTCATCGCGGGGTGCTCCTGGGGAGGGTCGTGCCCGTGTCCGGGACCGGGGTTCAGGACGGGCTGTTTCCAGGCAGATATTTTAAAGGATCGCGGGCGCCTTTTCCGAACCGGACTTCGAAATGCAGGTGTGGACCGGACGCACGTCCGGTCTGGCCGACCTCGGCAATCTTCTGGCCCTGGCTGACGAACGCGCCTTTTTCAACCAGGTTGACTTTGTTGTGTGCGTAGACGGTTGCCCACGACCCGGAGTGCTTGACGATCACGAGATTCCCATACCCGCTGATGCCGCTGCCGCTGTAAATGACACGTCCGTCTGCCGCCGCGTAAATCGGTGTCCCCGGGGAGGCGCTGATGTCAATACCATCGTGGTCGCCGCCGTCGCGGCTGCCGAAACTGCTGGTCAACGTGCCCTGCACAGGCCACACCAGTTGCGGAGCGTCACCACCGTCCCAGTTGCTCTTGCGGGTGCTGCCACTTTTCGCTGCTGGCATGCGGACGCGTTCATCAGTCGTTGATGACCTGGGTGGGGCCTTGGCTGACCTGGCCGCCGAAGCAGTCGGCTGGCTGCTGCCAGCACTTCCAACCTGTTTGACGGACCGCGCGCCAGGAATAAAGATTCGCCGGCCAGGCTGGATCTTTTTGGGGTCGTTGATGCGATTGATGCGCAGCAACTTGTCGACCGGAACATCGTAGGCGACAGATAGTCGATAAAGGTTCTGGCCGGGTTGCAGTTCGTGATATATGCCAAATGGCGTTCCGCAGGCGACCGCCGACAGCACCGACAGCAACAGGATGGTTGTCCGAAACGGGGCACTGTTCACCTGTAAACCAGCCGCCATGCCTTCAGGTGTCTTCGGGACGGCCGGTCTGCCCCTCTAGTACCAGGGACAACGCCTGCCAGAAACCAGTGACGGAATCGTCACCTGGTGTCAGCAGGATACCGGGGAACTCCTCGCCCGCCGCTTCAATCCATGCCGCCGGATCCTCGACCCCGGTCGTGTGGTCCAATGGCAACCAGGCCGAAGGAACGGCCCGGTCGGCGAATTCATAGGCCATGTCAATCATGTCCTCGACATAACCTTCGTCACGTTCTGACATTACAACCACCGCACCCTGGACATTGACTTCTGGCCGGGTCAGGAATGGTACGATCCGTTTGTCCGGCTGGATCCAGCGGAGCCAGACAAATACGCTTTCGCCGACATTGACGAGCCAGCCGTTGCCGCCAAACCTGCCGTTGTTACGCAATGATTTTCGAGCCAGCAGACGCTGCTGCATCCTGGCATCGGCCCAAAGTACGCGCGAATAGTCCGCATCGCGGCCAATCATCCAGACGACCGGATTAGTGGCTTCGGCTACCCGGGAATCGACGGCAATGTCGCTCCAGTTGCCGCCAACGCCGTTGCTGCCCCTGCCCGGCAACCGGATTTCGACCCAGTCTTCATCCCGCAGGCGAATGATGCTGCGCAGAATATCTGCGTCTGGCTGTTCCAGACGTTCGAGGATGTCGTCTACAGCGCCATAGAAGTCGACCAGTAACAGGATTTCCTCCAGCAATGAATCCTGGGGAACATTTCCGTCCTGTCGGGGCTTGTAGACCAGGCGACTGCCCGGTGGAATTTCGGAACGCAGGTCGGCTGCCTCGTCGCACAGGCGAACACCATCCAGCAGGATGCTCAGTGCCGAACCCTGCATCTCGTTGTCAACGGTTGGATCGGGCTGGAATCGTATCCGGCCGCGCTCCCACGCCAGGATCCTGGCCAGGGCTTTCAAGCCGCCGGTGCTTTCGTCCTGCGTAATCCGGCCAAACGTATCGGGGCCGACTTCGATCCGACCGAACCGCCCGTTTGCATCAACTTCAATGACACCGGTTCGCCCATTCTGGATCAGCATCTGGATCAAGTCTGGCAGCTGGATCTCGGACAGGTCCGCGTGGATACTTCCATCTTCAAGGCTGGCATCCGTGGCCCGGCGGATTGGGTCCAGCCATCGCAAATCAGATAACGGATTCTGGATAAAAATACCGGCATCGCGGTCATCAACAAGACCCTGAAGATCAATCAGCAAGATGGGCAAGGACTGTGTCCGCGGGTTAGCTTTGAGCAGGTCGCGAACGTGGGTCGGTTCCAGCATGTTGACCGACGAATCGACCACGATGGCGTCATACCGGTGGAAGAGCGCTTTTTCAATGACCTCTGGGCCGCTGCGGACGATGTCAACCCGCAGTCCGGCCTGCCGTATGCGTTCGTCCAGCGTCTCTGCAGCATCGCCGATTTCGGTGCCAAAAAGAACTGCGGGTTCGTGCATCAACTGGTCACCCATTTCTGGTGCAGCAGGTACTGGTCTTCGAATCGGTTGATCGACGCCCGTACCAGCAGCGGGTCCGTATTTATTCCACCCTGCCACTGGGTGTCGCGCATCGTCGCCCAGACGGCCACAGAGCCACACGGACGTTCCAGCATTGCCAGGTAGGTGTGCAGCATCTGCTCGTCGCGCACCAGTCGGATCATCTTGCTTTCCGGCATCGAGGTCTCGTCGTCCATTCCCGCCGCAACCAGGATTCGATCCCATCGTGCCGGGTATTCAAACAGAGATGAAAATGTCCGGACCGAATCTTTGTAAGCACCCAGGAACAGAACCATGCGGGTTGATTCGGAATCGACCATCGATGTCTCCTGGATCAAATGATAGGCCAGGTCTGCCCACATATTCGGATCATTAAATGGAGTGCCTCCGGCGGTCGACAGCAGCCCCGGTAGTTCGCGCACGCGCCCGACGTTGATGGACCCCAGCAGTTCGCGGATCTCGGTCGCCTGGTCCAGTTCCTTGACGACCCGTGTATACAGGGTTTCCGTGGTGGTGGCGTGATGGGGATAGGCTGCCACGACACCGCTAAGCTGGTTGACAACGTGCGGTTGGTACTTTTGCGACAGTTCCCGTTGCAGTCGCCGCAGGAACTGGACACCGCCAAGGTAGCCGGTTTCAGGAAGAAAGATCTTGGCACGCTGTCCTTCCGGCTCTTCGAACACGTCAGCATCTCGCAGCAGTTCCAGTACGAGCTGGAAAATGCGTTCGCGGATCGACTCACTGCCAAAGAATTCCAGCCCGATCAACGAAACAGGGCGTCGGTATCTGGATGCCTGCAGCAACGCTTTGTCAACGTGCTGTCGAAAAGACTCCGGGGAAAAATAGTCGCCAAAGCGACTGCGCAGGACGCTGCGCATCTGTTCGGTTTCGAGGCTGTTGCCAAGGGCAATCAACAACCAGTCCAGCAGTTGCCGAAGTCGGCCCTGTTCCCTGGGAGTCAATTGCGGCTTGCCGGATGGCCTTGGAATCTGGACAACGGCTAACAACAGGCTGCTGTCGACAAACGGGATCCAGACTGTTTCGACATTGTCCCGCAGAACCTGGACTACTTTGCCGTCCAGGATCTCTGTTGAATGGGGCAGCGCGTGTACTGGCAGTTCATCGACATCCGGGTA
>JBFJWU010000349.1:0-4040 GCA_041623475.1 bacterium
AGGAGCGCGCTGAAACGATTCAGGTCAACTTGCGCAGAATCGGCCACTACATGTTTATGGTTGCGTCCGAAGACCTGGCTGGGGTTCCGGACCCGGCGGTCAAGGAATTGCCCGAGGAGCTCCAGTTCAGTGTTGATCCCGTCGACATTGTCAACAGGCTGTTGATTGACGAAGAAGGCCTGGCGCTGGAATTGCTCAAGGTCATGGAAGAAGAAGAGCAATTGTGGAATGTCGTCAGCAATACGATTGCGATCGAACGTGCCGCCGCCGAAAGTGTCCTGCGAAGGCTGGGGCTGTGGGAGACCCAGACCTATCTGGATCGTCTGGAGCTGCTGTATCGGTCGACCACGGGGATCGAAACGATTCTGACCGACAACGGGCAGCTGCTGCTGGCGATCCAGCGGGAGATCCTGGATGAGGTGCTGGAATACACCAGCGGGGTGGCCGACGAACTGGCGGCATTGGACGGCTATTACGACAACCTGGCATCGGCTGCCAAGTCAGTGCGCCTGCAGACAGTTGACCGTGAATATGCGAATGTTGCCCAGTTGTTTCGCGAGGCCGAGGCCCAGACAGCCGGTGGACAGCTGGATGTTGGCTGGCGCCTGAAGGAAGTTGAAAACGAGGTTATGAGGGACGTGCTGGTTTCGGAACAGCGTCGACAGCGGCAGTTAGACCAGTATTACCAGAACGTCCAGGATCGGGCCGCCGAGGCCGCCCGAAAAGTACAGGTCATCGACGAACGGCTCAAACAGAAAATCGCGTCGTCAGCTTCCGGCGGACAGTCTGTGGCCTACAGCGAGGCAGTGGAGGCAATTGACGAAGAACTCGGCAAGATGGAGACCTACGTTGCCGAATTGCTGCGCGGTTCCTCGTGGATTGTTGAACGGGCCGGCACAGTGACGTGGACCCAGGACAAGCAGCGATGAAGCGTCGGCTGGCCGCAATTCTGTTGGCAGTCCTGACCTGTGGGCCGGTTGCGGCCCAGTCGCCGACATTGGACGAAAGCGTCAATTTTATGCTGCGTGATCGCACACGGCTGGACGGGATCCAGATGCGGGTTCGGGCCAAGCGCAGCATGCTCGAGTGGGTGCGGCAGGAGACGCTCAAATTGTCGACTGCAAAGCACGATCAGGAAAAAGAGCGATTGCGTGAAGCTTACGATGCGGTAGTCAAAGAGATGCGCAGCCAGAGTCGCGATCGACATCGCGAACTGATTGCAGACCTGGAGCGCCACGTCCTCAAGTATTCCGGTACCCAGGCCTCGGGTGACATCTACCTGCGTCTGGCAGAGTTGTATTTCGACGATGCCAATTACGATTTTATCGAGGCAATGGAGGAATACGAAAACCAGATCGAGGCCTACGACGAAGGCAAGATTGATGTGTTTCCTGAGATTCCCGAGCCGGACTACACCCGTGCCATCGAGCTGTATCGCGAATTTATCGGCGCCTACCCGAATCATCGGTACATCACTGAAGCGCTGTACCTGTACGCGTTTACGCTGGAGGAAACGGGCAACGAACCGGAAGCGGTCGAAATCTACGAGGAATTGCTGAAGCAGGACGATCGTGGACCGCTGGCCCCCGAGGTCGCGTTCCGAATCGGGGAATATTACTTCCTGACCGGGGACCTGGACCTGGCCGCCAAGTATTATCGCCACGCGCTGCGCCTTCAGGATGAAACATTTTACGACAAGGCCCTGTACAAACTGGCCTGGACGTATTATCGGATGTCGGATTTCGAGCGTGCGCTGCTGGGATTTGTGGAACTGGTCGACTACACGGCCAAGACGCGGAATTCTGCCACGGAAATGCGTACAGAATCGATGCAATACATCGCGATCATATTTTCGGAACGCGGTGGCCAGCAGAAAATGCTGGAGTTCTTTGACAAGATCGGCGGTCGGCCCTACCTGAACGAAGTTATTGCCAAACTGGGTGAGATCTATTTTGAGACGGCGGACTATGCCAATGCGCTCGCCGTGTTTAACGAATTGAACCGGCGCCTGCCACTGGTCCGGACCGCCCCGGAAATTTCCCGACAGATCGAAGAATGCTGGGTCAAGCTGGAAAAAACGTCCGAGATTGTCGAGGAACGGCTTCGATTTGCCGAGAATTACGGTCCGGGATCAAAATGGCAGGCCGAGTGGCAGCCAAAGGATGACCTGTATGCGCTCGAGGTTTCCCGGGAGTCCGAGAAAAAGCGGTTTGATTACGCGGCCTATTTCCACGCCGAGGGGCAAAAGGCAAAATCGGTATCCGGTCGCAATGAGCTGTATGCCAAGGCTCTAAAGGCTTATCAGGATTTTGAGTCGCAGTTCCCGAACAGCTTGAAGATCGGTGAAGTCGTTTTTAACCAGGCAGAGATCGAGTACGAAACCGGTAACTGGGTTTCAGCGGGCCGTTTGTATAAACGGGTACCTGAAATTGCATTGAACCCGGTCAGTGATCTGTTTTCGGAAAGCGCCTGGAACATGATCCTCAGTTATCGCAAGGCTCTGGCGGATTACGAGAAGACACCGGAAGGTGCGGGGCACCTGCGGGCTCTGGAGGCAGAGCGACGGGAACTGGAGAAAGAGGCAGAGGAGGCGCAGCAGCAGGGACAGGTTGAAAATGTCACTGCAGCGACCGGAGGTGCGGAGGGGGCGCAGGCCGATGCGGGTTCTGATGCCGCCAACCGCAAAGAAAGGGCCGGTGGGGACCCGGCGGAGGAACCGGCGGAAAAGCCGGTGGCGAAACCTGCCGTTGCTGACAAAACGGATAAGCCCAAGATCAAGCGAACGTTGCCGCGGGAAGCCATCGACCTGCTCAAGGCAAGTATTTACTACGTCAAGCTGTATCCACTTGGTGACAAGTCCCCGTTGGTCTACTACAACACGGGCGATATCTTTTTCCGGTACGGAATGTATTCGCGGGCGCGGGATCAATACCAATCGTTTGTCGAGCGATTCCCGAACCACGAGTTCCTGATGGACGGTATTCGCCAGATTACACGGACCTACCTGCTGGATGAAAAGTTCGGCGACCTGGTGTCCTGGGGCTACGGAATCCTGGATTCGCCGCTGGCCAACCGGGAAGAAGTCCGGGAGTACTTTACGACCATCCTCAGTGGCGCAATATTCAAAGATGCCCAGCAACTGGAAGCGGCAGGCAAGCTGGAAGCCGCCGCCGAGAAGTACCTGCAAATGATTGACCGGTTCCCTGACTCCGAGTTTGTCGATGAGGCCCTTATCAATGCAGGTGTCTCATACCAGAAGCAGGGCAACTGGGACAAGTCAACCCAGATATTCCTGCAATTTTACGGGCAGTATCCCGAGCATCCATTTGCGCCCCAGGCGCTGTTCCAGACCGCCTGGAATGCCGAGAGGGTGATCGACTTTGATGCTGCCGTATCTCGTTATACCGAACTGTTGGATGTGTTTCCCGAGATCAAGGAAACCAAAGACGCGTTGTTTAACTCGGCCACCATCCTGGCCAAGCTTGGCAAGTCGCGGCGGGCCGCCGAGCTGTACCTGCTGTACGTCGAACGTTTTCCTGACGAAGACGACGAGGCCGAGAACCTGTATTTTGCAGGCAAGGCGTACTACGACGACGGGGATTTCGAGACCGCACGGACGATCTTTGACCGTTTCCTGAAACATGAAGACCGGGACGAACGTGTCGTCGAAATTCACTACCTGTACGCCAAAATAGCCGAAGGCAAGGCTGATCAGGAGACGTATTGGCAGGAGATCGACAAGGTCATCGAGGTCCATAACCTGTGGACCGAGCAGGGCGAGGTTGTCGATCCCAGGTATGTTTCAGAGGCCGCATTCCGGCTGGCGGAACGCAAGGACAGCGCCTACCAGGCGATTCGCCTGCGCCTGCCGATGCAGGTTATGGCCAGTTTGCTGGAGAAAAAGGCGACTGAACTGAAGGTCGTTACCGATACTTACCTGAATGTTATCAAGTTCAAGGATCCATACTGGTCGGCTGCAGCGCTGCACATGATCGGCGAAGCCTACCAGCATTTTGCCAACAGCCTGTTCGATGCGCCGG
>JBFJWU010000350.1:0-4036 GCA_041623475.1 bacterium
ACTGTGCCCACATGGTTGTTCCTGGGGTGGGCCGCCAACGAAACCGTCCAGCAGGCAGTCGCCGCGCAACCAGCCTGGCTGCAGTTCCTGCAGATCCTGTTCCTGGCGGACCTGTTCAGCTACACCGTTCACCGCGCATTTCATGAGATCCCGTTGTTGTGGAAGTTTCACGCGGTCCATCATTCCAGTACCCGGATTGACTGGCTGGCCGGCTCGCGGTTGCACATGGTCGACGTGATCCTGACCCGGGGGATCGCGTTCGCGCCGTTGTACCTGCTGGGCTTTGCCCCGGGGCCGCTGTACGCGTACCTGACGTTTGTGTCATTCCACGCGGTCTTTATCCACGCCAACGTCAATTTCGACCTGCGCTGGCTGGAACGCCTGCTGGTCACCCCCCGATACCACCACTGGCACCACAGCGCCCAGGACGTGGCAGTCAATCGCAACTATGCCGTCCACCTGCCGCTGATCGACCGGTTATTTGGGACCCAGTATCTGCCGGATACAGAATGGCCGGAATCCTACGGCATCCAGGGCGACCCGGTGCCAACCGGGTGGGGCCGGCAGTTGCTGTATCCGTTCCGGCGCGGCTCAACTGGCGACGGGCCGGGCTGACCGGCACACAGATGCCCTGGCGTGGCTGCAGCTATTCGTAGACGACCATCTGGAAGCCGCCATAAATCAGGCGACTGGCGTCAAATGGCATCGGATTGTTCATCATCCGGCTGTCGGCCATGACCTTGGGCATGCCCGCGTCACGGGCCTCGCGGGATGGCCAGGCCGCCCAGGAAAATACGACTGTTTCGTCGTCCTGGCACTGGACGGCCAGCGGAAATGACGTTTTCTCGCCATCCGGGACATCTTCGCCCCAGCATTCCACCAAACGGGTCGCGCCGTGGTCTTTGAAGATCGCCGCGGCCTCTTTGGCGTGGCGGATGTATTCGTCCTTGTTGGCGGTCGGGACCGCGGCTACGAAGCCCTCGATGAATTCCACGGGTTTCCTCCTTGATTCGGCTTTTGCGGGTGGTATCTAAAATACTTTAGCCGGGGTGAATGGGCTTCTGGATACTGCCCGGCTGTCCAGGCGGACTCACCAATGTAGAGAATCTTCAGCGTTGGGAACCGGGTCGGGGTGAGGGCCGGGACACACCAGGAGAATGCCACATGACACGACTGTCCCCATCGGTTCTTTGGCATCAAGGGAATACCGAACAATCCTCGCCCGAATGCTGGCGGCATGGGTTGCAGGATCTTGCGTCCTATTCTGTTTGGTTCGTCTAATCGAAATATAGTCTGATTCATTGCTGGTCTATCGCCCCAGCGCAGCCGCCATTTCCTGGGGGCTGTAGCCGGCGATGACTTTTTCGCCGATCTGGACCGTGGGTACGCCGCCGCCGGGGTTCAGGGTTTTCATTCTGGCTTTGGCTGCGGCGTCTTTTTCGATATCGATTTCGGTGTAGGTGATGCCGTTCTCGCGGAACCACTGGCGGGCCTTTTCGCAGTAGGGGCACCATTCGGTGGCGTACAAGACGACCTTTTGGTCGCTGCGGCGGGTGCCGGCCTGGGCTCGGCGTTTGTCGCGTTCGACGGGCTGGACGTCGGTGGCGTTCAGGTTGATGACGGCGTCCTTGCGCGGGGTGACCTTTTTGGCATTGACGGCCTGGGTGCCGCGCACGGGTTTGTCGGAAAACTGGATGTTGCCGTTTTCATCGGTCCATTTGTAGATCTCGCCGCTGGTGCCGTGCGCTGGCAGGTGCAGGACGGCCAGGGCGGCCAGCAGCAGGATAGCGATGATCTGTTTCAATGCGTTCTGTTTCCCGTCGAAATTGCCCGATAATCCTATCCTAGTACGGTTGGCGCCGGAAAATCAAGGGTGGGGCAGCCGGGCACAAAAAAGGCCGGGATGTTGCCATCCCGGCCTGGTCAGCTGTGTGCTGGGTGCTGTTGTTACAGCGAAATGTCGCCGGATGCCTTGAGCGCGTCCAGCTTGTCGGCCAACTCGGGAGCGGCATTGAACAGGTCCGCGACGATCGCATAGTCGGCCAGCTCCATGATCGGGGCTTCGCCGTCCTTGTTGATGGCAACGATGGTCTTGGAGTCTTTCATACCGGCCCAGTGCTGGATGGCGCCGGAAATCCCGACGGCAAAGTACAGGTTGGGGGCAACGACCTTGCCGGTCTGGCCAACCTGCCAGTCATTGGGGGCCCAGCCAGCGTCGACGACGGCTCGGCTGGCACCGACGGCTGCGCCCAGTGAGTCAGCCAGCTTGTAGATCGGCTCAAAGTCGCCCTTGGTGCCACGACCGCCGGATACGACGATGTTGGCGTCAGCCAGGGACGGACGGTCACTGCCGCCGGAGCCTTCAAACTCGACGTACTCTTCCTTGCTGTCGACAGCGGTCGCGGACACGGATTCCACGGGGCTGTCGGCTCCGGTCGGCTCGGCCTTGTCAAAGGCTGTCGCACGCACAGACAGGACTTTCTTGTCGGTGTTGATGGTGACGGTGGCGACGGCGTTGCCGGCGTAGACCGGGCGCCGGAACGTCGACGCATCGATGATCTCGGCGACATCACTGGCCATCCCGGCGTCCAGCAGGCCGGCGACACATGGCGCCAGGTCCTTGCCCATGGTCGTGGCCGTGATCATGACGGTGTCATAGTCAGCGGCAACGGCAGCAATGGTGCGGGACCAGGGGCGGGCCAGGTAGTGGCCAAATGCGCCGTCGGTGGCCGCCAGGACCTTGCCTGCGCCGTAGCCTTTGACGTTGTCGGCGACCGACGCGTCAGCGGACAGGACGAGGATGTCGAATTCGGCACCGCTTTTGTCCTTCAGTTCGGCTGCGGCGCGAACCGCGTGCAGCGTGGCTGATACAAAGGCGCCTTCATATACTTCTGCTACTACGAGTGTACGTGACATAATTCAACAGCTCCTTAAAATACTTTGGCTTCGGTGCGCAGGACGCTGATCAGTTCGTCGAGGTCCTCGACAACCTTGGTGCCACCGCGGGTCGGCGGGGCTTCCAGTCCTGTTACCGTCACTTTGGGGCTAATGTCGACACCCAGGTCTGCGGGTGTGACTTCCTTGACTTCCTTGCGCTTGGCCTTCATGATGCCCGGCAGGCTGGCGTAGCGTGGCTCGTTCAGGCGCAGGTCGGCGGTAATTACAGCCGGCTTGCTGACCTTGATCCACTCGATGCCGCCGTCGACTTCACGGCCGACCTTGATCGCGTCGCCTTCGACCTCTACCTTGTAGGCAAAGCAGGCCTGCGGTACGTCCAGACTGGTGGCGACCAACTGGCCGGTCTGGTTGGCGTCGTCATCAATAGCCTGTTTGCCGAACAGGAACAGGTCAAAGCCTTCGTCCTGGGCGACCTTGGTCAGAAGCGCTGCAGCGCCAGCCGGGTCAACTGGCTGGTCAACGTTGATATGGATGCCGCGCTCGGCACCCATGGCCAGGGCGGTGCGGATCTGCTCGACAACCTCGGGGCCACCGATCGAAATAACGACGACTTCGCCACCGTTGGCTTCCTGGATTTTCAGTGCTTCTTCGACCGCAATCTCGTCAAACGGGTTGATGACAAATTTGACACCGTCTTCGACGATGCCGCTGCCATCCGGCTTGATTTTGATCTTGGTTTCCGGGTCCGGGACCCGTTTTACGCTGACAAGTATTTTCAACTTCCTGCTCCTTTCTTGCGGCGTTCCGGTCGGGACATCGGTTCCCGCCGGGGTTAAACGTTGCTAATTAATGGCTAACCGGCCATTGCCGGTACACAGATTCCAGACAAAAACAGTTTGGCCAGGTCTTCGCTGCTGGCCCGCAGGTCGTACGCCTGGTCCCGCAGGATCCAGTTCAGGGCCAGTTCGTCAAGCGCTCCGAATACAGCGCGCTTGATGGTCCCTGGATGGACATCGGGGGCGAATACGCCGGCCGATTGTCCCTCGCGGACGATGTTGCCCAGGATATCCAGGAATTCGCGGAACTTAACCGGCGTATATCGTGACATAAACGTGCTGGACTGGCGCAATTCAACCTG
>JBFJWU010000351.1:0-4028 GCA_041623475.1 bacterium
AATCCCATGATCGACTCCATCGGATTAACGCCCAGGCAGGTGGGAAAAACCGAGGCATCCGCAACATACAGGTTGTCTGTACCATACACCCGTCCCGATGGGTCGAGGACGCCCTTGCCCGGCTGGTCGGCCATTCGTACGGTTCCCATCGGGTGAAAGGCCATCGCCTCGATGTGCTGCCCCTTAACGCGGGCCGGGTCGATTCGCCGCACTTCATCCATACTGGTCAGCTCGGCAAAGCCGTAGATCGCCGGCCAGACCTTGTTTGCCCCGGATTCAAAATAGATTTCGCAGGCTTTCTTGACGGCCTCGACCAGCCGGGTCCGGTCCAGATCGTTCAATCCGTAGCGAATCACCCGCCGGCCCCGGCCCAGTGACTTGACCGAACCACTGGACGTATCCTTGACCATCGCGCCGAATGCGGCCAGGTTGGGGTAGCGCTCGAAACGCTCGCGAAAATCCTCGCCGGTGCCCGGCAGGATCGGCAGCGCCACACCGGGTGGGACAAAGATTCCCTCGAACATAATGCCCAGTTCTTCCCAGAATTTGTCGATGTAGTAACCCTGCGGGACACCCTTCCAGCCATTGATCTTCTCGTCGAAATCGGCACAGACGCGAATACCGGGGTGCAGCCGCAGGTTGCGACCCAGGTGCGGATTCCCCGCAGCGATCCGGTTGTCCTGCAGGATCGAAGGTGTGCCAATCGCCCCCGCGGCGAGGATGACAACATCAGCCATGATCCGCGCCGTCGCTTTCGGACGGTTCGTGGCACGGTCCATAACCGACCCCTCGACACCAAGGATCTTGTCACCGCTTTGCAGGATTCTTTCGACACGAACGTCCGAATACAATCGCATCCCTTCGGCCAACGCCAGGGGCACATAACTGATATGGGTGCCGCGCTTGGCGTTGGTCGGGCAGCCAAATACGCAGCGTCCACTGCCACGGCAACCGCCGGCATTTCGGTTCAACGGCTGCCCGCCCCACCCCAGCTTGTCCGCACCCCGGGCAAAAACCTCGGCATTGCGACCCAGGACCTCATCCGGCACCGCCTCTACGTGCAGAATCTGCTCCACTTCCTGCCAGATCGGCTCCAGCTCGGCACCGTCAATACCCAGCCCAAACTCGCGATTCCACAGGTCCAGGATTGTGTCGGGCGTACGGAAACATGTGCCGGAATTAACCGCCGTTGTTCCGCCGACACATTTCCCCAGAGGAAACGGCACTGCCGGGTCCTTCAACAGGTTCTGGCCAATGGCCGCAGTCATTCCATAGTCCCGGTACAGGTGCTTGAAGACATCCATGGGTTTGAGGTCGCGGTAAAATTCGGGTGGGTACCAGCCGCCCTCTTCAACAAGGATGGTGTCGATCCCGGCGCGGGCCAGTTCCAGGGCCGCCGCCGGTCCACCGGCACCGGCTCCAACAATCAGCACGGTACAGCGGTCCTCCAGGGGACCGGTCAGCTTGTCGCCTTCGGTCAGGTTGATTGGGGTCACGATGCGACCTCCAGGTCATCCAACGGCGTCCGGTTGATCACACGGGCCAGCAAGCCCTCGTTGTCATAGCCAACATAATCCCAGGTCGACTCATCGTGAAAAAACACCATACAGGCAAACATTTTGGCGGCCACATACAAACCACGCAGCGCATACAGCCGGCTGTGTTCCATCTTGTGGAACAGGCGCTGCCGGTCTGCGACCGACAGGCGGGTCAGTGGCAGGGGCTTCCAGATCAGCCACCAGCACAAAACCGGGATCCAGTTAAAAATGCGAAAGACCATCGGAATTGAATTCTTCAGGACCGGATCATCGTATTTGTTTGGATCAAACAGGTCGTTCGCGATGTCGCCCATCCGGCCGCGGACATCGGCAAACGACTGCCGCTCGTTATCCGGCAGCAGGCCTTCCATAAACGCCGCCATGATCTGGCCGACTTTTGGCGATATAAAGGGTCTCATCGTCTCTGGTTTGAGAGTATCGGATCCATGTCTGTTAAGGCAACCAGCTGATTTGCGTATGCAGAAAGTCCCGGGCGAAAAAATTCGGTAAAAATAACCCATCGTGAAAAGCACACATTCTGAACGGCTGGCTTGGCTGCTGGTGACCGCACCGGCGGCCGCCCTGATGGGTGGTGCCCTGACGGCACAGCTGGGTGCCAACCCGGTCGAAACAATTACCCACCAGTCTGGACAGTGGGCCTTGCGGTTCATGGTGGCGACACTGGCCGTGACACCGATCCGGCGGTGGCTGGGTTGGAACCGCCTGGCACCGCTCCGGCGTACGCTGGGGCTGGCCGCGTTTTTTTACGCCACGGTCCACGTCATGACCTGGGCGATCCTGGACTGGTCGCTGGAACCGACCGGTATGTGGTCGGATATTGCCGATCGTCCATTCATTACCGTCGGCGCCGCTGCATTTGCGCTGATGATCCCGTTGGCCATCACCAGCACCCGTGGTTGGATTCGGCGGCTGGGTCACAACTGGGTCAAGCTGCATCGCCTGGTCTATCCGGCAATGGCGCTGGTTCTGATTCACTTCTTCTGGTTGATCAAATCCCGCAAACTGGCGGCCGCGTCCGAACCGCTGATCTATGCTGCGGTCGTCACCCTGCTTCTGCTGGCGAGAATTCCCAAACGCACCTGAACCGAAATCGGGGACAAAAAAAGGGGGCCGCAAAATCTGCGGCCCCCTGGACATAAACTCGGTCGTTCAAAAACGATGCCAGATCAGAAATCTGTCGATGGTTCCGAACTGCTACCTTCCAGGCAAATTTCCAGGTCAGCGGTCAGCTCTGAACAGTTCAAAGTGTCTTCGCTGCCGGCACGAACCAGAACCTGGTTGTTGCCGATGAACTCGTACTCGACGCCATTGACTTCCAGCAGACCGCCACCGGGGCAGTCGCTGTCGCCGCCGAACAACAGGGGTTCGATCGTCGCCATCTTGAACGTATCGTCGATGCAGACCTCACCTGTTCCCTGGGCAAAGACAGTAATATTGCCGTCGATGGTTACCTCGATGCCACGTGACGCACCGCTGCGGTCCTGGGCAGGCTCAAACTCGCCACCATCGGCCTCGAATTCTTCTTCGGAATTGCGGGCGCCTGCGCCGGCCCCGCCAAAAAACAGAGCCAGAGGCATGGTCAGATCCACATTGTCGTAATCCGAATTGAAGGTCTCGAATTCGTCTTCCGACGTAATCCCGCCGTTCATCCGGAATTCCGCCCGGGTGCCATTACTGCGGCCTTCCATGACAAAGTCCGTAAACGCCTGCATCGCAACTTGCTCGCCATCATACTTATGGACCTCGGTCCAGTTCTGGCTGAATGACATCTCGCGGATTTCAATGCTGGACGGATCCTCAAGTCCACCAGGAGCAAATGCCCGCAGGGACACTTCCTGGCGACCATTGATCGTCACCGTCGCCGTCAGTTCAGGCTCTTCTTCCGTTTCAGCGGATGTTTCGCCGGCGGCCTGGGCGGGTGCGACCTTTTGCAGGGTGTCGGCTACCACTTCCAGCATCACCATGTTCGACATCCCAGCCGGCGTCTCGACCTCGACGTAGTACAACCCGGGGTCAAGCGACTCCGGAATATAGAATTCGATAGCGCGACCACTCCAGAAGACAATATCTGCTTCCTCATGGGAGAGTGTATCCCAATATTCCGGTGCGTCACCGGTCGTATAGAACTTGATCTCGAGCGTGTCAAATTCATCGATGATATCGGGATCGGCAAAGAAATCGCCGGTGATCTCTACCAGTGTCCCGACCGAACCGGATGATGGGCTGAGGCTGTCGATCTCGGGCGCTGGCCCGCTTTCAAAATCACCGCCGCCGTCCGAAATCTCACGATAATCCGGCATCACGCAGTTGTTCGCCTCGACAACCGAATCCGCACTCAGGTTTCCAGACCCGTCATCCTCGAACGTTACGGACACTTTGATTGTGCCGCCGCCGGGGCAGGTTTCCGTAAAGGTCTCACTGCCTGATGCCTGGGCCGTCGACAGCTTGCCAATCAGGCCGGTCTTGCCG
>JBFJWU010000352.1:0-4023 GCA_041623475.1 bacterium
AGCCCCTGCCCCAGGGATCCGCCGGCGTTTTCAATCCAGGGATAATACATCGGACTGGGATGCCCATGCAGGTTGCTGCCCAATTTCCTGAACGTCAATAATTCGTCAACGGGAAATCCGCCTGCACGTGCGATCACGCTGTATGCGACCGCACAGACGTGACCATTGGACAGCACGAACCGGTCACGATTTGGGTCACGAGGGTTTTTCGGGTCGAAATTCAGGTATTTGTCGAACAGGACCGTATAAATATCGGCAAGTCCGAGTGGTCCGCCTGGATGTCCGCTTTCTGCCGCGGTGACCATACGGATGATGTCCTGCCTGATATCGTTAGCCCGCAATGCCCATTGTTTAACCTGGTCAGGCGTTGCAGTCGTCCCGGTTCCCATATCTCTTTTCCCCGTATCAGTTAGTGCTTTTTCCGCCGGCAGCGAACCTAGAGGTTACCATAGCGCCTGGCAATTCTCATTCGCTGCGTTACGGACTTGTCAACCACCGCCTGCGGCCTGAATCTGCTCTGTCAAACTGCGCATCCGTTCAGTAATAACGCGCATAATCCCGCGTCCCATCTGCGGATACGCCGACAGCAACTGATCGAAATCCAATCGGTCCAGTCGCAGTGCGGTCACTGGTTCGATCGCCGTCACGCTTGCGGTCCGCGGCTGGTCGTCCAGCAATGCAACTTCGCCGACAACCGCCCCGGCATCCAGAACCGCCAACTCCTGGCTGCCAATGTGAACCCGGACCTTGCCGCTGGTGATCAGATAGAGGCTGTCACCGGCCTCGCCCAGTTCCATCAGCGACTCACCAGCTCCATAGGTCCGATCCTCCAGGATCTCGGCGATGTTCTCCAGGTTTTCCCCGCTCAGCTCGCGAAATAACGGTACTGTGCTCAGGAACAGTACGCGACGAATCAGTTCTTCCATGTCTTCCTCCAAGTTCGCATCCAGTTGCTGATATGTCATTGCCGCCAGCGCCGGCAGCGGGCTGGGCAGTTGCATCAAAGCTCTTGGATCCAGTTCTGGATTCGTAAACCTGCGATCAAGAATCTCGATTACTTTGTCCTTGTCAACCCCTGTTACTGCCTGGTCGACGATTTCGGCAAGATTTGCGCGAAGCTTCGAATCGCGCCAAAGATCGTCGCGCAATAGTCGGTCCCATTTCTCGATCGGAGGCGGATACTGGATAAACAAAACGCAGATCATCGACTGGACGGCATCCGACAGTCTCCGCTGCGCTGCAATATACAACAGCCTGGACGTGCTGCCGTCTTTCTCGACAGCATTCGACAAAGTATCGGCAACGCCGGCCCACAGAATCACAGCATCGCAGCACGTTTTCAGTATTCGTTGATGGTCGCCAGCCAGGCGCTTGCCCGTGCGATTGGCGGCCAGTAACGCGGGGACCCAGAAAACCGGGTCGGGATCCGACTCAACAACGACCGGTGCAACCTGGCTCCAATCGATGTCGGCTGAACGACAGTACACGTTCCAGGTGGGCCCCAGGCGCCGCCATGGACTCAACCCTGTTCCCGTATCATCGCGGCCCGCAGTCAAGCTGTCATATCCCGCGACACCACACGCTGCAATTGCATCAACCGCACCAATTCGGAACTGGCGGTTATCCAGGATCTCGACAAGGCGGCCCAGGAAGCCCTCCCGCGGAGAACGAGCCAGGAACTGCAGCGCCGTACTGACGATCTCGGGATCATCTTCGGCAAGTGCGGTCCGCACCGTCCGTTCCATGTCGTCCGGCTCCAGGAACTCCGCAAGTCGTAATGCCAGCAGGCGGCCGTTGCGCTCCTCGTCATCCGCAAAAATTGCCAGTGTGTGACGGGCCTCCAGGACGGCCTGGGCTCGTCCGCTTTCCAGCAGCATCATCAATGCGGCTTCGCGAACGCCGATATCGTCATCATCAAGGTACCGGCCCAGGGCCTGCCACTGGTCGCCGTCGGACCGCAGCCTCGCCAGGTGCTGCAGGAACTCCGACCCGATGTTCTCAGCGTGGGCATCCGTCCGCAGGTCAGGCGCAGCCTGAACATACGTCTGCAGCAGGCGGGTTCGTAACAGAAATGGCAGATCGTCGCGATTCAACGCCGTGATCAGGATCCCCTGCCACGCCTCTGCATCAGACACTTCGACCCGTTCCAGGACCCAGCCTACGGCCTCGGCCCCACCCTTTTCGACCACTTCCAACAGTCGCGAGATGGCTGCTGAGTCGTCGACGCGAACACGTTCGCGTTTGCGTTCGTCCGCAACCGTCACGGTATCGTTGACCAGGACATTCAGGTAACGGGATCGCAATCGAAACAGGATTACAAGGACAACCGCACTGGCACCCGCAGCAAAAGGTCCCAGCCACTCAGCAGGCATCCCCCCAACCTGGTCCGGCGCCAGGGGAACCAATGCAACACCTGCAAGGCCCATTGCCGCGGGTTTGACGATGCCGCTCGCCAGCGACTGGAACTTCGCCCGGATATCAGACGGCAGGGGCAAATAAAGTGTCTGGACCAGGGGATCGTAAACCGCATACCTCAGGCTGTTTTCGCTGAACTTCAATCCTGTCGCCACAGCCAGGAATGGAAAGAACGGTAACAATAGACCCAGGACAACAAACAGAACAGGCATCATCAGTAACGAGCCGAACAGTCCAAGCCAGCGGGTAACGTGGCGCAACAGGAATAGCTGGATAAAGAACGACGCAATTCCAACCGCACTGTAGAACTGCCCGAAAAAACGCGTCAATCCGGCTTCGTCAAACGAGCGTCTGGCAATGACCTTGAACTGGAAATCGACCCAGGACGTCGCAACGTAGGTTACTGCGATCAGCGCGACGATTGAAATCACATACGGCAGATACCGGGACCCGGATTGGTCGTTCTGCCGCCCGACGCCGGCTCTGGATATCTCGCGGACGGCGGTCTTTTCTGCCGCCCCGGCCTGCCGGTTCAACCCGAAATAAATCAATCCTGCCAACGCCGACCCGATCGCGATAACCCACACCAGGCCATCGACCGGAAACAGGGTTCCGGCACCCGTCGCAATCAGTCCACACAGTAGATTTCCCCCGGCCTGCCCGGCCGCGATAAATCCATACAGCCTTTTTGCCTGCCGGGGATTGAACTGGCTGTTCGCCATATTCCAGAACTGAATAATGGTCAGTGCGGCCAGGACTTCGACCCACAGGTACAACGCGGCATAAACGATACTGCCGGACGTCTTGATCAACAGCGCAAACGCTGTGAAACTTGCAGCAAACAGGAATTGCAACGCCGGGGCGACCGCCCGCATCGAAAAAGATCCGATCACACGGGTATAGACCAGCGTTGCAGCTGTCGTCAAGACGCTGACGCCAACGTACATCCATGGGAGGTCTTCAACCCCTGCGCGACTGAGATAAAGCGCGTCGCGCACGGTTCGTCCGAGCAACAGGACGAATACGATCAGCCCAAACTGAACCTGCATCGCGGCTGCTCGCCGGAACTCGCCCTCTTGAAAATCCCCAAGAAGCGACTGAATCCGCTTGCCAAGCCCGGGTTCAGCCAAGATATTGATCCAATCGAATATCCACCGTGCCTGTTTCGATCCTCGCAAGGCCGACGGTGCCTGGATATTGCCAAAGTGTCATAGAAAAACCATTTTTTTCAGTCGCCTGAATCGATCTTAGCACGGGGACAAACGCGCCGCCGGGGCAGCTACCACCGTTTGGCCAATTGCTCCACCAGGTCGCGTACGGCCTTTCCCCGGTGGCTTAACTGATTCTTGCGCAAAGCCGAGAGCTGGGCCGATGTACAGCCGTCCGACTCGACCCAAAACAACGGATCATAGCCAAACCCGCCGGAACCGGCCGGCGACTTTGCGATACTTCCATCCCATATCCCGGCGCATTCGATCGATGTCCCGTCCGTATCCAGGAACACCGCAACCGTCCGGTATCGCGCGGTCCGAAGGTGGTCAGGGATGTCGGCCAGTTCCTGCAAAAGCTTGGCGTTGTTGGCATTGTCATCGCCATCCGTCCCGGCGA
>JBFJWU010000353.1:0-4010 GCA_041623475.1 bacterium
AAGGGCTGCGGGTTGATGCCTTTGTCGGCGACTGCTGTTACCAGGACAACGGTCTCGCCCATTGTGACAAGTACCGCACCGTTGGCCTGCTTGGCCACGCGACCGGTCTCAATTGTCAGGGTCTTGCCTTCCCACTCGATTGAATATGTTTTGGGGGTGTTTAACGTCATTGCCTATATACCTGTTTCCTTCAGACGACTGGCACACCGGTGCCGATCGTCAAATTGCAATTATTTGACTGCTAATTAAATAAAGATTTTTGCTTACTTGCGGAGTCCGAGTTCCTTGATCAGGGCCCGGTAACCTTCGATATCCTTGCGCTGGATATAGCGCAACAACCGCCGCCGACGGCCAACCAGCTTCAGCAGGCCGCGCGTACTGTGGAAATCGTGTTTGTGTTCCTTGAGATGGTCGGAAATCTCATTGATCCGGCTGGTGAGGATCGCGACTTGTACTTCGGGTGAACCAGAGTCACCTTCTTTTTTGCCAAACTTCTTAACCAGCTCCTGCTTGGCTTCGGTGGCTAATGCCATTGAATATTGCTCCTTGCGACTACCGCAAACTATTGTTATTGCCGTTTCCGCGCCCGGCCCATCCGGAACGCGTCATTTATTCGGTCTGTGGTTTAGTGCTTGTTCGGGTGCCAGCCTGGGGCCAAATTGCCCGGCAATTCAAGGCCGAACCCTGTTTGATCGATGTTTCAGTGTGCTATAGATTTCCCGCATCCGCAAATGATCCTGCGGTCGCAACCTCTACAACTCCAGCGTCTCCCCTTGAACCAACGGGCGCAAATTACCCTTGCCCAGTTCCGCAACTTCCTGATTCAGGTCGTCCTCGAACGCCGGCTTGAAGTGGTACAGATAGACCGGTATGTCGTCCCGTCCCAATTTTCCCAGTTCATCCGGCAGATGGCACGGACTCAGGTGACCGCTGATCAAGCTCAGTTCTGCCAGGCGATTGGGAAAGCTGGTTTCGAGGATGACGGCTGCGAGATTGTCGTAATCCCTGGCCCGCTCCCAGACGCGATCCGTTGGGCCGGTATCGGCCGAATACAGGAGCGTCTTGCCGCCCTGGGTCAGGAACATCGCATACGTCGGGACAGGATGGTTGACCTCGACGAGTTCCACGGACACATCACCAATTTCAAATCTGGTTTCCGGCTTTTCAATCCGATACCCCAGGACGGGTTCGTCCTTGCTGGGGATCATTGTAAAATCGGGCCAGATCGAGTTGTTCATGACGTGGTTCTTCAGCTCGGTCACAATTGATTCGGTGCTGACCACATTAACCGGTTCCGGCTTCATACCGATGACATTGTCTGCCAGGAAAGGAATATCCTTGATGTGATCCATATGGTTGTGGCTGACCAGGATATCTGTAATCGCATTCTGACCGGACATGTCCAGACCAGCGGTTGCGCCGCCCGCATCAACCAGCAGGCTGTCGCCAATCAGAAAGGACGTCATACGTTTGCCCGGCAATTGTCCGCCGTAGCATCCCAGGATCGTGACTTTCATTTAGGAATCAGTCCTTCCCGCCGGACAGCAGCAATTTGCCTGTGTGCGCGTTCGCCGGAGTCAAGAAATATCTCCAAACTGCTCTTTCATCGCCAGAAATTCCAGGAACTTGAGCAGCTTGGAAGCATCAGGAACGACATAGCCATTCTCGTGAGGCTTGATCAACTTGGATCCGGACAATTTCTGGATAACCTCGTTGACCTTGGGGACATCTAACTGGGTCTGGGAAGCAATATCGCCGGGCGACAGCGTAACAAGCACACCTTCGTCCGTTTGGGCACCGGTTTCAGCAGCATTGACAAAGCTGTAGACAACCTTGCGATTGGCGTCCTTAAAGGACATCATCTCCAGCTGCTTGTTGGTATTCTTGACCCGTTCAGCCAGCTTTTTGATAATCCGGAACGAAATTTCGCCGTTGGACTTGACCATCGCTTCAAAGGTGTTGGTGTCGATGACCAGCAGTTTCGCGTCTTCCTCGACGATCAGCGTCGCGCCCCGGGGCTCATTCAACAGGGTTGCCATTTCGCCGACAAATTCGCCAGCCGGGATAACCGCCAGGGTTTTGTCACCCTGATCCGTACGTTTGACAACACGGATACTGCCGGACTGGATAATAAACGTCTCATCACCGGTGTCGCCCTCTTCGCAAAGGACGTATCCTGCCGGAAATTCTTTACCGAAACGCTCGAATAGTTGTTCTTCAGTGCTGCTCAACTTTTTCTCCTCGAGAATTAAGCTTTCTTTTATCAAACTTTTCCAATGCTGTCAATACCATGTCGTCAAACAGGGCCCCGCAAACGACCCTGGATTTTCCGGACTTTTCCACAGGCAAATCGGCCCTGATTTGACTATTTCGACGTCGCGACAAAGACACCGTCCCACTCACCCTCGGGCGGGTTGGCAATCAGGTCCCGTGATCGCTCAACAAAAACGTGCGCTGGTCCCAGGTCCGGATACTCCCGTGTAATCGCCTGGAACCCTTCAAACGCCACCCGGAAGTCGCCTTTCTGATACAGGGCAAAAGCTTCGTCAAACATGCCCGCAGCAGCGGCCAAAGGTGTGTCTGCCGGCTTGTTGGCCAGCAAGTTATAAAGCTTGACCGGCTCACTTTTACCCTTGACCTGTACAAGGTCCAGCGAATGACAGAAAATGTCTTCCTTGCAGGCGGCGTACGTGAATTCAGTGATGATGATGTTGGTCCGGTACTGCTTGTTAATGCTTTCAGCACGGGCACCCAGGTTGACGGTATCGCCCATGATTGTATAGTCGAAACGCTGCTCGCTACCCATGTTGCCCACACTGGCGATACCCGTATTGACACCCATACCGTGTTCAATCTTGGGATAACCACGCGCATCCCACTCTGGCTGGAGTCGTCGCAGTTCACGCATCATGCCCAGCGCCGCGTTGCACCCGCGCAAGGCGTGGTCAGGCTGTTCCAGCGGTGCGCCAAAGAAGGCCATGATCGCGTCGCCCATATACTTGTCCAACGTGCCGCGCAGTTCATAAATGACATCTGTCATCGGCGTCAGGTATTCGTTCAGCAATGTCGACAGTTCCTCGGCATCCAGGCTTTCCGAAATCGTTGTAAAGCTGCGAATATCGCTGAACATGACCGTAATTTCCCGACGCTCGCCCCCCAGCCTGAGCTTGTCCGGATTGTCGACGACTTCATCAACAACCTGCGGCGACAGATAGAACTGGAACGCACCACGAATCGCTTTTTTCTCGCGCTCCTCGGTGTAATACTTGTACACCAGGACACCACCCGATACAGCCATGATCTCGAGCAACGGGTATACCGTTGTCAACCAGACGCCTTGTTCGACCAGTAACCACTGCCCGCCGAACAAGTAGATAAAGATAAAGCCTGTAACAACAATTCCAATCGTGATCGAACTGAGCGGTGCCAGGAATGCCCCCAACAGAATGCCAAGTGCCAGGATGGCAATGACATCGAACGCCGTCATCCAGTTGGGCTTCTGGTAAAAGTCCTGCTCCAGGATGTTGTCCATTACGTTGGCGTGGACCTCAACCCCGGGCATCCGCTCATCAAAGGGTGTTACCCGAAGGTCCATAATGCCGATCGCCGTCGGTCCAATCAGGGCGATTTTGTCCTTGAACAGTCCTTCGGGAAATTCGTTGAGGACGACATCGGAGAAACTGACGGTCTTGAACCGCCCTTGACCGCCACGGTAATTGATCAGCACCATGCCGTTTTCGCTGGCGGGAATCTGGAGGTCGCCGACGCGAATCTCCTCGATTTCCGGGAAGTTTGGTGTCCCCCCGATCGACAGCATCGCTGGCGCATCCTGGTACAGTTCGATTGATTTCAACGCCAGGCTTGGATAGAACGACTGGTTGTTGAAGTTGACCACCAACGGGTAGTTCCGGATCGTACCATCCGAATCCTGGGCGATCGTAAACGACCCGAAATGGGGCGTCGACTTGCTGTACAACTCGATGTTCGGCTCGACATCGATGTACGGTTGT
>JBFJWU010000354.1:0-3998 GCA_041623475.1 bacterium
CGTTCGTTCTGGCTGAACTTGAGTCCGGCAAAACCCAATCTGATTACTACAGCGGGTTGCAGGTGCGTGTTGACACTGCTGTAGCTGATGTCCGGCAACTGATCGACCGCCTGGACCGGAATCGCAGTTCCGTCATGGGCTATGGCGCGTCGGCCAAGGCGACTGTTTTGTTGAACCTGTTGGGCGACTCGGCACGTTCAATATCTGCGGTCGCTGATCTCAATATCGAAAAACAGGGATGCTTGTTGCCCGGAACTGAGATACCGGTTGTTTCCCCTGATGTCTTGATTGATCAGCGTCCTGATGCTGTCCTGGTCCTGGCGTGGAATTTCCTGTCGACAATCGCGCCGTACCTTGATGATCGACTGCACGGCGATGCCGCCCTGTTCCGCCTGATGCCGGTGGTCGAGCAAATCGCGCGACCGGTCGCGCAAACCGGGCAGGGCTGATCGTTTTGGGTGCCGCAGACGCGATTCAGCGACGGTTAACGAACCCGGTTGCGACACTTTCGGGCGACGTGCGCAGGGCCATCGCGTGGATGCGTGTCGAGTCTGGCTGGTGTCCAGAACTGGAACAGCCGATTTTCGTAACGGGAACGGCGCGCTCCAATACAACCCTGATTGGCCGCGTACTGGCCCAGAATCCGTCTGTAACCGATGTTCCCGGAGAGTTGATTCGCGAATGGAGCACGTCCGGTGGCACCAGCATTGCGTCGCCTCGCAGCGGGTACATGAATTGCCCGCGCCTGCTCGACTGCTGTGAAGCCGATGCTGACGCGATCCGTCGTGGTCTGTGTCGGGCATGGCTTGCGGCCGGTGGTCGGGGACGGTTGGTGAACCACAATCCACATCTGGCATTTCGATTGCCTGTTGTGACGACATTGTTTCCCGATGCGGCGATTGTGGTGACCAGTCGCGGGCTGATCGGGACGGTGGCTTCGTTGAAACGTCTCTGGCAGGAGCATTACAACCGCTTCGGTGTCTGTCACGTCCTTCCTGCCAGTGATGACTGCTGGAGTTGCCTGCCGGCCTCGCAGGTTCCTGCTGCGGCGGGAGAACGCGTGTTTCCGGGTGGCGATGTACGTGTCCTGGCTGAATACTGGTTGCGGACCTATCTCGTTATTGCCGACCATCCCGCACAGGAGCGCTTTTGCCACCTGCGATTCAGTGATTTTGTTGGCGACCCGCTGTTGTCACTGCGCAATCTCGAATCAGCGTTGGCATTGCCCGCCACCAACTATGAACTGGAACTGGATCAAACCCGCGCCGCATCCGTCAATGGATTGACATCTGCGGAAATCGGCGATCTGAACGACTGGGTGATCGCGCGCCAGGACGAAATTTCGGCGATTCGGATTGGCGGGCAACCGTTGTCACAGGAGGTCCCGGGTGTCACGTAGCGATTGTCCGGTCTGTAGCAATCAGAGAGTCCAATCCGGGTGGTCGTTTGAAAGCCCCGTCCTGGGCACCTTTCTGCTGGAGTCAGCAGAGGCGGCGTTGAATGTTCCGACGGGCCGGATTGCATTGGCATCGTGCGAGGGGTGCGGTTTCGTCTTTAATACCGCTTTTGATCCCGGGGCCCTTGATTTTTCGGCCAACTATGAAGAAAGCCAGGGCTGTTCGCGGGTTTTCCAGGATTTCCTGAACGGGCTTGCGGATGAAGTCTTTGAGCGCTGTGACCTGCAGGGCCAGGCGGTTCTGGAAGTTGGCTGTGGCAAGGGCGAGTTCCTGGAGTCGCTGGCGGATCGCGGCGTTTCCCGTTGTATTGGCTACGACCCGGCTTTTGATCCGAACCGGGTCGACAGCGCCCTTGCAGACAAACTGGAGATATTCAGGACAAACTTTGACGATGATGCGCCGGAACATGATGTCCGGTTGTCGGTCGTGCGTCATACACTGGAACACGTTGTCGATCCGGTCGGATTGTTGTCGTTGATGAGCGAGCGGACACCGGCCGGTTCATGGTTATTGGTTGAGGTGCCGGACTGGGGGCGAATCGCCAGGGACGCCGCGTTCTGGGATGTGTACTACGAGCACTGTAATTATTTTTCTGTTCAATCACTGTACGAGTGCCTGGAACGGTCAGGATGGTCCCCGATTGAGGTTCGACTGGTATATGCGGGCCAGTATCTTGTGGCACTGGCCCGGAACCGGGATAAAAAAGAAGGGAATCCAATCGTTCCCGATCGCAATTTTCCCAGCCTGGACGAATTTTCCGACCGTGCCGTGGAGAAGATTCGTTACTACCGCAGCCAGGTTCACGCGGGACGTTCAGCGATCTGGGCCGCCGGGTCCAAAGCTGTATCGTTTCTTTCCCTGACCGAAGCAGGCGATGAGATCTGCGCGTTAATCGATATTAATCCGCACAAAACTGGCCGGTTTATTCCTGGTTGTACGACCGCAATTGGACAGCCCGACGCACTGCTAACAGCGCTGCCGGACACGGTTTTCGTAATGAATCCGATCTATCTTGAGGAGATCCGCGCGGACATTCAGAACCTGGGTTTGACACCCACGCTGGTCGGCGTCAGTTGAATTCCAGCGAACGGGTCCGTCGGTCCAGTTGATCCTGTCGATCTATGGCTGCGTCGGTGCATGGCGCTGGCAGGTTGACCTCGTTCATCACAGCCTGCCAGCGATAGGACCAGTCATGACGTGTCAGCGCTGCATAAATATTCCGGGACCGTGCGGTGGAGATCCTGTCAGGGTCTGCAGATAACGCGCGAACCAAATCCGTGATTGAACTACCATCCAAAGGTGTTTCGATAACCGCATCGGGCCAGTCCAGGTTTTCCCGGTAAGAGATCGAGTCGGGTGGGGCGCCGATCAGCACTGCCCCGGCTGCGATGCCCTCGAAATGTCTGAATCCGATGTCCCGCTGGTTGCCGACGATCTCGTCCTGTCCGGCGCGTGCATAATTGGCAATGAAGAACCTGGATCGTTGCAGCCTGGATGCCAGGGCGGTTCGATGCTCTGTGTGGTCTGTAAATTGTTGCCCGGACAGGGTGTCAAAGTCGTAATAGATTCCTGTCTGTGCAGCCAGGTTCTGCAATGCCTGGTGTTGCCCCTGGCTGCGCCTGCCAATACTACAGACCTCAATGGGCCGTTTGTCGTCCAGCGAGACCGGACAGAAGCGCAGGGCATCAATCCCCGGTGGCAAATGTATGCATCTGCCCGGAACGGCGTGCTGCAATACCTCGACCGTGGTTTGGACACCGCAGATGATCAGGTCGACATTTTCGATCCGTTTCAACCACGGCCTGGCCCCGTGGTTTTTGGCGATCCAGTGGTCCTCCAGCCAGATGACAACTTTCCCGAACTTACGTCGCCATCCCGGAATTGCGTCAAGGATCGCCACGTCGCGGATCCCCTGGCACAGTACAAACAGCATGTCCGCTGTTTCGACATCAGTTCGGGAAAACCGCCGTCGGCTTCGAATCAAATGGCTGGCGGCAACCTGTCCAGTCTGCCCTGCCAGCCCGAAAAAGCGGCGTATGAAGCGGCCACCCGGTGCGGGGGCAAGAAGTTGAGCATTGCTGACGTTGAGGATGACGTCCTCAAACTCGTAACTGCCCGCCTTGGGCGGATCAAACA
The DNA here is from genome assembly GCA_041623475.1 of bacterium. Lineage (GTDB taxonomy): Bacteria > J088 > J088 > J088 > J088 > JBFJWU01. The sequence goes on from JBFJWU010000354.1 coordinate 3,594, forward strand.
GCATCCCCCGGGTTGACAGGACAGTTATCGATGGCTGGTCGGCGGATGACACGGCAACGGCTCCAGATGTTCCTGATCCAAGGATTCAACGGTACCACAAAAGGGTCTCAGGCCCGAGGACGATGGGCAATTCTTGAGTACGGGTTGAAGCGGGGGATCCTAATTACCCGATCTGGCTGTGACCGCCAACGGGACCGCGATCTTGCCGTTGGGCGTTGGGCTACGGGATGTCGGCGTCAGGACGCTCGCCCAAAAGGGCGGCACGCCGGGCTGACCCTCAGGCTGTTCCTGCCCGGTTGATTGTGGGCCCGGCCGGGTGGGCGGCCAGGACGATGGCGATGCCGGCGATGATGCCAGCCATGGCGGCGAACGGGTTGCCGACGGCCAGGCCGTTGACGGCCAGGC
>JBFJWU010000355.1:0-3993 GCA_041623475.1 bacterium
CGAAATCGAGAATCAGGATCTTTTCCAACGTCTACTCCAGATGGTAGTTGGGCGCTTCGCGGGTAATGATGACGTCGTGGACGTGGCTTTCGCGCAGGCCAGCAGGTGAAATTCGCACAAAGACGCTTTTTTCATACAATTCATCCAGGCTGGCGGCCCCGGCATAGCCCATGCCGGCGCGCAAACCACCGCACAACTGGTAGACAACATCAGCCAGGGGGCCCATCGTTGGAACGCGGCCCTCAATGCCTTCGGGAACCAGTTTCCGTTCCAGCTCGAAATCGTCCAGCGAATCCTGGAAATAGCGATCGCGGCTGCCTTCGACCATCGCGCCCATGCTGCCCATTCCCCGATAAACCTTGTATGTGCGGCCCTGGTAAAGGACCACCTCGCCCGGGCTTTCGTCTGTGCCGGCTAGCAACGATCCCACCATGACGCAATTGGCGCCAGCGGCCAGAGCCTTGACGACATCGCCGCTGAACTTGATTCCGCCGTCGGCAATGACCGGGACGCCTGCGGGGCGTGCGACTTTGGCAACATTAACGACGGCCGACAATTGCGGGACGCCGACCCCGGCAACGATACGGGTCGTACAGATCGAGCCAGGACCAATTCCGACTTTTACTGCATCGACACCGGCATCAATCAGGGCGGCGGCAGCTGCCCCGGTCGCAATATTGCCAGCGATCAACTGAAGTGAAGTGTGGTTACCGCGAATGCGGCGAACTGTTTCGATCACCTTATGGCTATGGCCGTGTGCCGTGTCGACGACAATCGCATCAACCCCGGCGTCAACCAGTCCGGCAACGCGTTCGTCTGTGATCGCGTCGGTCCCGACGGCTGCTGCCACCCGCAATTGACCGTGTTCGTCCTTGTTGGAGTTCGGAAACAGCGAGCGACGTTCAATATCCTTGATTGTTATCAGGCCAACCAGTTCACCGGCAGAGTTTACGACCGGCAGCTTTTCGATCCGGTGTTTGTGCAAGATGGCATTGCATTCTTCCAGATCGATGCCGTCCTCGACCGTGACCAGGTTGTCGCTGGTCATCCGATCCGCAACTTTGGCATCCATATCCGGGTCAAACCGGAGGTCCCGGTTTGTGAGGATTCCGACAAGCTTGCCATCGGCATCAACAACGGGAATGCCGCTGACGTTCGATTCCTTCATCACCCGTCGAGCGTCGCCAACCGTATCGTCCTTGCTGATCGTCACCGGATTGCGGATGATGCTGCTTTCGGCCTTTTTGACCTTGCGAACATGTTTTGCCTGTTTGTCCGGCGTCATGTTTCTGTGCAGGACACCAATCCCGCCTTCGCGAGCCAGGGCGATCGCCGACCGGCTTTCAGTAACCGTATCCATTGCCGCGCTGACAACCGGAATATTGAGTTTAATGTCACGAGTGAATCGCGCGGTCAGGCTGACCTCGGATGGCAGCACACTGCTTTCGCCAGGTTGCAGCAATACGTCGTCAAACGTCAATGCCAGTTCCGGATTATTTGTCAGCACTTAGGGCGCCTTTCCCGTCTGGTTGTCCGGCAGGGAGTCCAGCAGTTCATCCGCCAGACCTTCCAAAAGACCGGATTCGGTGTTCGTCCAGCTGCCAACGCCGGCCGCCTGCAACATGGTCAGGAGAATTCCGATGCCGGGGCCAATCAATTGTCCCCGTGACCGTCCGACGCCCGGGACATCGTCCCAACCTGTTGCCGGTCGGCCGCCATGTTCGGCCACGAAATCCACCAGCCAGGCTACACCAATCCGGGCCCCGTCAAGGGCTTCGCGATGGTATTCTTCCTGGCCGCTGTTGCGGAGGGCCAACGCACTGGAGGTGCCACAATTTGATGCCAGGCGTTCCAGTTGCAGATTTTCAAACATCCCCGATGGGGAAACATTATAAACATCGTCCAAGGCCCGTTCAACTACCTCGCCGACCCGGGCCACCGACGCCGACAGTGGTTCGTCCGATTCGGCTGAATGGGTCACAACCCCAATCGGGATGCTGATCCGGAAGTCGCATTCCTGGCCTGTTCCGGCAGCCAGTTCAGTGCTGCCGCCGCCGATATCCAGGACAGCCCAACGCTGAACCCCGGGCTGTACCGATGTCGCCGCGCCGCGAAATGTCAGGCTGGCTTCGCGCTCGGGTTCGATAATTGAGATCGGGGATCCGAGGGCGCGACCAAGACGCTCGGTAACGGCCGAACGGTTGGCGGCGACGCGAAGCGCGTGCGTTCCGGCAGCAAGGACCAGTTGGGCCGGCGGAATGACTCTGTTTCCCGGACGCCATTCGTTCAACACCTGCTCGGCAACAGCGATTTCGGATTCGTTGATCTGTCCGTTTTCAGCCAGGCCCCGGCCCAGTCCGATCACCTCTCGTCCCCGTCGGACGGAAGCGGCCGACTTGTCGCGCCAAAGCCAGCGAAACGTATTGGTGCCCAGATCCATCGCCAGGACCGCGGGATTGCGGTTCATTTCAACGGGACGGTCAGGTCGTCGTCAGTGATGCAATGGCCATCGATTCCACAGCTGCGAATCGCAACGACATGTCGGGTGCGCCAGTCGATTGATTCGTAATCCAGTTGATACGGATTGCCGAAAAAGTCAATGCCCAGATCCGGTTTTGCCGGATTGGAAAAATTCTTGTTCAGCCACGTTCCCAGGTCGACCGGGGGTTGTCCACCGTTGTCCTGGATGTAGCTGGACAGGCTGCCGCGGAAGGACTCCATTTCGGTATAGGTCTGGACAATCGTCGAGACGTTGGCGACGTAGGACGCGTAATAGCGAACCAGGACCTGCTGCTGCCAGCCAAGCAGCAGGATGACCGCCACGCCGATGACCTTGCCAGCACTCATTGGATGTTCTGCCGTTCAACGGCCAGCTTCAGCAGCGCGTCGCCGACTCCGCCACGCATCAATTCCGCGTCCAGCCAGTTTTTGTCCCAACGCCAGACCAGTAACGAATCTGTCGCCCGAATAGATGCATTTCGCGGCGCGTCAGTCAGGTAGGCGATTTCCCCGAATACCTCGTCATGGCCCAGTACGGCGATCGTTTGCTCGCCACGTTCAACAACGACGGTACCGGACACAACCAGACCGACCCAGGACTCAACGGCCCCTTGCAGGATGACCGGTTCACCGGTGTCGTATCTTCGAGGTGTCCCGTAAGCGATCCAGCGTTCGCGGTCGGCGTCCGGCAGTCCGTGGAATACGGTGCTGCGGCTCAACGCCTGGCCAGCCAGGACGACATCGCGAAATCGGTCATAAGTTGCTTCGTCGGCGACCGCATCCAGGGCGTCCCGTGACAACGTCGCTACGATTGCCGCTTCCTCGACAATGACATCCGCAGTACGTGGCTCGTTGTCCAGTAGCGAAATCTCACCGACGCCGGTTCCGGCGCCCAGGGTGGCGACGTGCATTGGCTCGGAGCCAGGCGGATGAGCGATCACCCTTGTCCGGCCCTCAGCCAGCCAGAAAAAGGTCCGGTCCGTATTGCCGTAGCGGATCAGGTACGACCCGGCTGGGACGGATGACCATGTCCACTGGGCATCCAAAAGGCGTGGTACGTGGCGGATCAGTCCACACTGGGCCTTCCAGTATTCGATCAGGTCCGCCGCGGGTACGATCTGGTTCAGGTGGGATCCTTCCCTCAGCCGTGAGGCGGTTCGGGCGAGGCCGACAAATACCGATATCAGCCAGGCGGCATAGAACAATCCTGCAACCGAAAAAATGGCTTTCCAGACGGCTGCTCCGGGACCATTGGCTGCGAACAACGGACCAGCCAGGCCATAGAACAAAAATCCAAACGCTGCCAGCCAGGCCGCAAAAATGCCTGCAGCAATTCCCCGGCGCCCGGTATGTTCGTCGCTGTCCTCTTGCATCCGCAGCGCCAGGTAGTGGCGAACGATGGCCCAATGAAGTACTCGCGGCAGGTCGGGGATTCGTGTCATAGTTTCCAGAATCCGTGCGCCCGGACCAGGATGCAGGGGAAACAGCCGTGCC
>JBFJWU010000356.1:0-3989 GCA_041623475.1 bacterium
GCCATGTGTTTCAGGCCCTCGAGGCCGTGAAACGCGTTGTCCGGCTCGGCACCGACGACCTGGACCTGGGGGGCGATGCGGTCAAAGCCGTCGCGCAGGCCCATGGCGGTGCCGGATGTGCCCAGTGATGAGAACACGTGGGTCACCTGGCCGTCTGTCTGCTGCCAGATTTCCGGTGCCGTGGTCATGGCGTGGGCACGGGGATTGGCCGGGTTGTTGTACTGGTCCGGTTTCCAGTACTGGTCGGGATTGTCCTGCAGCATCTGGCTGCTGACAACGATGGCACCGTCACTGCCTTCCAGCGGGTCTGTAAGCTCGAGTTCGGCGCCGTAGGCCCGCAGGACGTTCAATCGTTCCTGGCTGGCGTTTTGCGGGATGCACAATGTGACGGGAAAGCCCAGGGTGGCGCCGATCATGGCATAGGCGATGCCGGTATTACCGGATGTCGAGTCCAGCAGCGTCTTGCCAGGGGCAAATGCGCCGGTTTCCAGTCCGTCCAGGACCATGGACAGCGCCGCCCGGTCCTTGACCGAGCCGCCGGGGTTGCGGCCTTCCAGTTTGGCAAGGATACGCACATCGGGCGCAGACCCGTTGGCGACGCACCAATCCGTCAGGTCGACAACAGGTGTGTTGCCGACGTGCTCCAGGATTGTGCCGCGAATCTGCTGCGCGGCAGCGCCAATCTGCAGGAATCCGGATGGCACGGTCGGGTTTAGCGGTCGCCTCCGGCGATCGCGGGGATGATGGCGATTTCGTCACCGTCAGCGACTTCGGCGTCGGGACCGCCCTGGAAACGTACGTCCTGGTCGTTGAGGAACAGGTTGACAAAGCGGCGGACATCGCCGTTCTGGTCCAGCAACTGGTTGCCCAGCTCGCCGTGGGCGGCGATCAGTGCATCAATGCACTGGCGGACGTTGGTGCCTTCGACTTCGACCACGTCCTTGTCGTCGGTAAATTTTCGCAATGGGGTAGGAATCCTGATTTGCACGGCCATGGTTGGTTCTCCTTGAGGTCCGTAAGGTTGGGGCACCGTATGTCCGGTGCCGGCTTTGGCAGTTTCAACGTTTAAAAAAGGTCCAGGCTGAGGTAGCGCTCGCCGGTGTCGCAGGCGACGGTGACGACGACGGTGTCGTCGGGCAGTTCGGCGGCAACTTTGAGCGCTGCGGCTGCATTGGCACCGGCACTGATGCCCGCAAAGATCCCGGCCTCGCGCGCCAGGCGACGCTGGGCGTCGACCGCTTCGTCGTCGGTGATCCGTTCGATCCGGTCAATCAGGGTGGTATCCAGCACCGCCGGGATGAATCCGGCACCGATGCCCTGGATGTTATGAGGGCCGGGCTTGCCGCCACTGAGGACCGGGCTGGCATCGGGTTCGACGGCGACAATCCGGATATCGGGCAGGGCGTTGCGCAGGACATCACCGGTGCCTGTGATCGTGCCGCCGGTACCGACACCGGCAACAAATGCCGCCAGTTTCAGGCCTTGTTCGCTGGTCGCAGCCAGGATTTCCGGCCCCGTCGTTTCGCGGTGCATCTGCGGGTTGGCCGGGTTTTCGAACTGCTGCGGCATAAAGCCGCGGTCGCCCAGTTCCGCCAGGATTTCCTCGGCCTTGAGGATCGCGGCCCCCATTCCCCCGTCGTGGGGCGTCAATTTGACGTCGGCACCGTACGCCTGCAGCAGCTTGACCCGTTCCGGGCTCATGCTTTCGGGCATGGTCAGGATGCATTTATAGCCGCGGGACGCGGCGATCCAGGCCAGGCCGATGCCGGTATTGCCACTGGTGGGCTCGACAATGACCCCGCCGGGCTGAAAGCGACCGTCCTGTTCCGCGGTACGGATCATGTTCCAGCAGATCCGGTCCTTGACCGAGCCGCCGGGATTGTGGCTTTCCAGCTTGGCGTAGACCCGGGCACCGGATCGCAGATTCATGCGACCGAGGGACAACAACGGCGTGTTGCCAACCAGTTCTACCGGACTATGTACGGATTTCGGCGAGGTCATGATCCTAAATGTAGTAGATGACGGAGTTGTCCGAGCCGGACCGCAGGTACTCCAGCAGGTCCTCATCGGCCAGTGATTCCAGTGTAATCGATTCGAGGGCCCCGTGTATGGCCGATCGCGCGTTCCAGACAAAGCGGTCGGCACCCGTTTCGGCGAGGTCCGGTGCCGGGCCGGGTGGGTGGCTTTCGAGGATGTCAAAGACGGCGGCGACCGTGATTTTCTCGGGCTCTACAGCCAGGCTGTAGCCACCCTGGGCCCCGCGCCGGCTTTTGAGCAGCCCCTGTTCGCGCAACGCCAGGAAAATCTGTTCGAGGAACCGTTTGGGCACGCCGATTTCGTCGGCAAGGGTCCGGACCTGTACATAGGTCTGCGGACGCACGTACGCCAGAAAGTACAGTCCAGCAAGCGCGTATTCGATTTTTTTGGTCAGTCGCATCTGTTAATTATTAATTTCATTAGTAATTTCAATAGGTTATTAAATATTTGAATCTGTGCGGCACGAGCTTTTATATTACGCTTTTTGAGTGTATTTTTCAACCCGGTTGGGCGTCTGCGGGCTGCCGGGAATCGGGTTGCAACGAAGTGGGAAAATGTCGTTATGAGGCACCAGACGATTGCGGCGATCGTGTTTGTGGCGTTCTGCGGCTGCAGCACCAGCGGTGGGACGACACCGCCAGCGCCGGAAACGCCTGTCGTCCAGTCGGTACGCCCCCACGGGGCGCGACCGGGGGCGCTGGTCACGCTGACGGGCCGAAACCTGGTGACCACCGGCGTGGCCACTGTGGTGACAATCGACGGGCATGCCGCGCCATTGTCCGCCTCGTCGCCGACCGAGCTTGTGGTTCGTGTTCCCGACCAGGCGGACTGGGGGGCGGTTGACCTGCGTGTTGCCGCAGGGGACGTTACCAGTAATACCGTCGAGTTCTGGGTGCACTGGCCGGTGCCGGCGCTGGATCGCGGCGGATTCCTGCCCGTGGCCGATGACGTTCCGGGCGCGACGCAGATCCTGTCTGGCGGACTGGTCCCGTTTGCGGGCAAGGGCGGCGGGTTGTGGGCCTGGGACCGTGCCAACGGTGCTGTCACCGGTCCGTTCAGCGATCCGGATGTACGGGTTTCCCGCCTGTCCCCGTGCGGGATCGACGGGGGACTACTGGTGACCACAGACGACGGCACAGTCCTGGAATTCGCTGACCTGGCCGATGGCGTTACCCGGACCTGGTCGGTGACGGACGTGTCGCTGGCTGGTGACGGCCTGGATGCGGCGAGCTGTTCGACTGACGGTGAGCGGATGTTCCTGGCTGCCGGCACCGAGGGTGTCGTGGTCAACCGGGCATCCGGCAATCCGGTTTCGACCATCAGCGAATCTGCCAATCCGCTGGTTGCGTCGGGGTGGGGTGACGGCGACAACGCGCTGGCGGTTGCCGATACCGCCGGTGGAGTCGTCCTGTGGGACCGGTCAGCGGGCACGGTTGTCGAGACGATCGGCACCGGTTCGCTGCCGGACATCGAAACGGTCCAGGTTCACCCTGGTGGGACAACCGTTGCGGTTGCATCCTTTGAGACGTGGCGCCTGGCTTACCGCCAGGGATTTACGGTCCTGCTGGAACTTGGTCCGTGCTGCAGCGACAGCCAGGCCCGCGCGGCGATGTCGTGGGGGCCGGACGGCGGGCGGTTCCTGCACGGGGCGGCGGGTCCGTTCCGCGAGGCCGAGGTGACCCGGTTCGACGGGTTCGCTGCGATAGAGCCGGAATTCCGGTTTTCGACGCACTGGACCCCGCAGCTTCGCACGATGGGGTTTGGTCCCAGCGGCCAGATCATTGCCGCCTCGGCGGTGCTGTCGCAGACGGACGCAACGGTCACCCAACTGGCTGCCACGCATGTGTCCGACGTGGTCCATACGGTGATCAACCAGGCCGGTCACGTTGCGTCGATCGACACGGCCGGTCGAATCGTCGTGCACCAGGGCGGGCAACTGGATTGGGTCGGGA
>JBFJWU010000357.1:0-3989 GCA_041623475.1 bacterium
ACGGTCGACAACCTTGACCTTGCCCGGTTCGCGCTCTTCTTCGCTCACGTTTCCTCCCTGGAATCGCTGAATAAATCGTGTAATCGATCATTGTAACGATTGCCCCGTCCGGCCAACAATACGGGCCCGTCACACTGGTTTTGACCGCCACCGATCACGGTCAGTTCCCGACACACCAAACCGCGCCCGTCGATTGCCTGGACCGGCAAATTTCTCGTACAATGGGGATTCTCCATTTGCCGGAGTGGCGGAATTGGCAGACGCGGTGGACTCAAAATCCATTGGTGGTGACATCGTGGGGGTTCGAGTCCCCCCTCCGGCAAATTCTCATGTCAATTGTTTCAAATTAACACTCCATCGAAACGAATCGCGCACGTGCTAACTCCTCGCCGCTACGCGGAGCGAGTCCCCCCTCCGGCAAATTCTTAAGTTTTCAGCTTCGATATGACTCATCGGCGAACCGAGCCAATGAAGTGCTGCCTCCTCGCCACTTCGTGGACCGAGTCCCCCCTCCGGCATTTTTCAAGTCTGCAGCTTCCCGTCGGGGCGTGGGCGACCCAACCATTCAAGTGTTGCCCCCTCGGAATTTCGTGGACCGAAATAATTTTGGGCCCATTAAGGATCTGGAATGCACCGTGTTTTATCAGTTTTTTTAATTGAAAAATCGGAAAAATCAAGCCTGACAAAAACCAGGACCAAGGCTCCGCCCCATTTATCAAATTCTTCGCAATCCTCCTTTCTCGCAACACCGGAATACATCCAATATTCCATGTACTCCTCCCTGATATCTGCCCACGAATAGCCGCCTTCAAATACTTTCTTCCGCTCGACCAAGTCCCAAATAATTAGCCCACGCAGGCCATCCAAAGTACCACTATCCAGAATCAGCAAGTCTCCTTTTAGGTCCATAAAATACTCGGCCCACTCATTCAGGATCTCAAAGTCGCCTTTCGCCTTGACGTACTCACACGCCGGCTTCGCCTGTCCGTTTGATTTGTACTTTACGAGGAAATCTGTACCAACTTCGAATTTTGGTTGCCGTTGAACCACGAAATATCTGTCTGTTTCGTGGCACTTGACTGTCCATTCAACCATTGCGGGTGCCGAATCGAGTATCACGCTCGAAAGGACAAGAATCATGCCGGATTTCATGTGCCCGCCCATAGTGACGGCAACCGGTCCGGTGTCGAGTACGATACGCCGTACGCCAGACTCAAGTGCCACAATAATTCACTTACCGGCACAGATTCAGCCTTGGTGCCCAAAAGACCAATTGCACCATGCAGTGCCGTGAGGATTCTCATTCTGGCGTCGAGACCGGCTGACTTAAGTCTGAAAAATCCTGCTGTAAGGTCTTGCCAACAGACTTGTCCTCGAAACTAAGCGTGTGGGCATCAACCCAATCGAAGTCGAATGCCCGTTCCGTGGAATTCATGACTTCGACCTGTCGCTTGGTCCACAAATTCATAACGAACAACCGTACTGTCCAGCCAGGATTATCAATTTCGTACTGCTCTATCTCGTCATACGTATAGAAATGTGGCCGATCCAGAAACGCGACCAGTCCGCTGCATGGGTTCAACTTGAAATCGACCAACGACGTGTCCAAATCAAAAACCTTCGTTTTCAGCGACTTTGCGTTTAGGTAGATAAACCCAGGAACCCACGCCGTTTCGTGAATACCCAGATAGATGTGCTCGCCTCCCCAACCGTACACCGTTCCGTAACCTGTCCACCCGCTGCTGTTCGAGTTTTCGATGACGAACGCTGTGTCAATTGTTTTGAGGACCTTGCCGTCCCGAGTCATCAAGAGGATTCGCAAATCGAAATCAATTGCAGGGCCAGATGCTAATTTTTCAACCACAAGCAATTCGCCGTCCTCCGAGATGCTACGGATGTACAGAGATCCCGACAGTAATACCTTCAAACCACCGTCTACGTCGTGCCTTCTGAGAATCTTTCGGCTTGGCGAGTCAAATGCCTGGTGAAGCGCAAACAGATGATCCTCGGCAGCGCGGATATACCGCTGTGGATACGAATCCACTATGACATTCTTGAGGTCATAGGTCTTGTTCCCGGATGGCGCGTCGACCGTGACGCGAACATCCGCAGGTGCGTCATCGTCCCCGGGCGTTTGCTTCTCGACCGTGATAGGTAATCCAAAATTGGAATGCCCGACGCATTCTTTTACGTCGCCGTTGGTAGATCCCGCCATTGCCGTGGCAGAAATCGAAATCAGCAAGCAGGATGCGACCGACGACAGGGCAAATCGTCGCGCAGGATCCACCCCTACCCCAGCTCCACGTGATTGAGCGGTTCGTACCCCAGCTTTTCCCGGGCCTTGGTGCCGTCCAGGAGGACCGGATAGATCAGGCGGTTGGGGTCGACGTCGTAGTGGAAGTCGGTCGTGCGGAACACGCGCTGGATTCGATACGCAGCGCGCAGCAGCAAGCCGCTGGGCAGGGCGCGGGATTCGTGGCCGTTGACGCGGGCGATTACCGACAGCGGACCGGTTTCCTTGCCGGGGATATTAAAGACCCCCTTCAGCTCGGGCCTGGCCAGGGCCAGCTCGATGGCTCGCACCGCGTCGCGGGGATGCAGCAGGTTGACCATCGGGTCGAACCCCATGGGGTGCATGGGCACGCGGCTGTTCAGGTACATGCTCATGTACTGGTGGATCCCGCGGCCGACGATGTTGCTGAACCGCAGGACCACGATGTTCAGCTTGCTGCTGTCCATCTTGGTCCGGCAATACAGGTCCGCATCCACCCGGTCCTTGATCCAGCGACTGGCATCGGTGTCAAAATTCAGGTCGGCTTCTTCATCCAGGAACACCGGGTTCATGGGATCCGCGCGATACACGGCGTGGCTGGACCGGTAAACAAACTTTTTTACCGACGGCACCTGCTCGGACATTTCGATCATGTTCCGTGTCCCGACCATGTTCAGGCGATGGGCCTCGGCCGGATTGGATTCGTCCGGGCGATTACGTACCGCCAGGTGCGCCACGGCATCGATACCCAGGTCCTTGATCCGGTCACTGTAAAACAGGTTTTTCAGCTGCCGTTCGCGGGTTATGTTGGCCCTGCTGTACAGGAATTTGCGCTCGTCAAACTTGTCAAAGAAATACGGTTTCGGCTCCAGCCCGACGGCCACGATGTAGCGGATCGAATCGTCGTAATACAGGTATCGGATCAGGGCACGACCGGTCGACGAATTCGCGCCGGTGACCATCACCGCCAGTTTCTTCTTGGCAGGTTTCCTGGCGGCAGGCCTTTTCTTTGGGCTTGCCTTTTTTGCCGCCTTCTTTGCTCGCGCGGCGGGGCTCACTTGAAAATACTCTCGCGCTTGCGTCGTTCGTCGTTGACCATCGCCTGGACCCGTGTCCGTACTTCGCCAGCCAGCGTTTCGATCATTTCCGGATTACGGATCGTGTCTTCGCCAAACTCATTAAAGTACTCAATCGGTTCCCCATAGCGGATGTGGTACCGGGTCGGGAATGGCAGCGCGCCCAGCGGCCCCATTAACAGCGCCAGGAACGTATTCAGCATGATCGGAATCGGCGCGCCGGTGGCTTTTTCCAGGGCCCGGGTTTCTGCCAGGATTGGAAACTGCTCTTCGGCTCCGACGATGGAAACAGGGATAATCGGGGCCCGATGGGCCAGGTGCAGCTCGATAAAACCAACGCCAAACGACCGCAGTTGGTAACGTTCTTTCCAAGGTTTGACAATGCCGTTGGACCCTTCGGGAAACACGGCAACCAGTTCCTGGTTGCGCAGCAGGATCTCGAAATTGCGGCGGATACCGATAATCTGCCCGACACGGGAAAACAGCGTATTGACAAACGGCAGGTTGGCAACAAACCGGTCGACGACGGCGCGCATCAGGCGCGGCGGATCGGTCTTGCTCAGTACATCCATGGCCAGCATCATGCCGTCAATCGGCAGCCCGCCACTGTGATTGGGCACCAGGATCGCTGGTCCGGTGGC
>JBFJWU010000358.1:0-3964 GCA_041623475.1 bacterium
CAGCTCAACGCCGGCGTCTGCCATCGCCTGGCCGAACCTGGGCAGGAACCCTGAAGCAACCGGCTGGTCAACAAGCAGCGTTTCCATCGCGTTGCATACCCCCGGGCGCTGGACTTTGGCATTGACGGCAATATCCATTGCCCGGTCCAGGTCAGCCTGGCGATCGACGTAGACGTGGCAAACCCCTTTGTAATGTTTGAGGACCGGAATCCGGCTGCGCTCCGATACCGCTCGTATCAGGCCCTCGCCGCCACGGGGAATAACCAGGTCAATATCTTCTTCAAGGTCAAGCAACGCGTAAATACTGTCCCGATCAGTATTGGGTACAACCTGTATTGCATGTTCAGGCAGGCCATGCTCAACGCACGCCTGCTGCAAAATCCGGCCAATGGCCATGTTCGAATGGAACGCTTCTTTGCCGCCGCGAAGAATAACACCGTTGCCGCTTTTCAGGCACAGGGACGCAGCATCGCTGGTTACATTCGGCCGGCTTTCATAAATAATCAGGATGACGCCAATCGGAATCCGCACCCGACCGACCTGCAGGCCATTCGGGCGACGCCACATACTGGTGACCTGACCAACAGGATCCGGCAGTGCGGCGACGTCCTCGAGCGCCGTCGCCATACTGTCGATGCGCTTGTCATTCAGCTCCAGGCGGTCCATCATTGCTGCGGACAAATCCATTCCCGACGCAGTGTCCAGGTCTTTGGCGTTCTCCTGCTTCAACTGATCAGCCTGGTCACGGATCAATCGAGCCCCGGTCAGGAGTGCCGCATCCTTGACATCCCGCTCGGCGGTCCGCAGCAGCGCAGATGCCGCACGGGATCGTTTGGCAATTTCCATTATCTGCTGATCACTAGCTGACATTACGACACCCTTTCGCGTTTCGGAACAGCGCCCAGCGCCATATCGTCCCGATGAATAACGACGTCGGTACGTCGATATCCCAGGATCGACTCGATTTCCCTGGTATTTGCGCCGGCAATGCGACGCAACTCCTCGTCATTATATTCACACAGGCCGTGGCCGATTGTATCCCCGGATGCATTGACAATCCGTACCGTGTCGCCGACGTTAAATTCGCCCTGCACACTGCGAACACCAATGGGCAGCAGACTGCCTTGTTTATCCTGCAAGGCCTTTACGGCACCTTCATCAATGACAACGATTCCCTTTGGATCACTGACAAAGCGAATCCAGAATTTGCGGGCATTGATCGACCGCCCGCCGGCAGATATCGCGGTGCCAGGATTGCCGCCCGACGCAATTTCGGGAATCACGTCGTCCTTGAGGCCCGATGCGACGATTGTCCGGATACCGAAACTGGCCGCCCGCGCAGCTGCTTCCAGTTTGGACCGCATTCCGCCGCTGCCTAACCTGGACACGCCGGCACCGACACGGTCGCGCCAGGCATCGGGATCACTGATTTCCTTGACCAGGCCGGTTGACCCGGCTTCGGGGTCGCCGTCGTACACCCCATCCACATTGGTCAGCAAGACCAGGACATCGGCGTGGACAAGAACCGCCACCAGCGATGCCAGTTGATCGTTGTCGCCCATCAGGATTTCTTCGACGGCAACGGCATCGTTTTCGTTGATCACGGGAATGGCTCCACAGCGCAGTAACGCCTCCAGCGTATTTCGCGCGTTGACGTAGCGGCGCCGTTCGCGAAAATCGTCGTGCGTCAACAAGACGACCCCGGCCGGGAATCCCCCGTCCGAAAACACCCGTTCGTAGGCGCTGATCAGGAAAAACTGTCCAATCGATGCGCACGCCTGCCGTTCAGGCAAGGCTTTGGGCGGTTCGTCATACCCCAGGTGCCGAAACCCGCTGGCTACGGCCCCACTGGACACAACGATGACCTCGTGACCATCCCGGCGCAACTGGACCACTGAACGGGCAATTCGCTCCAGGTTTGATTTCTGTAATGTTCCGTCAGCAGCCGCTAATACACCACTGCCGACCTTGATCACCCATCTCATGGCGTGCTCCGGAAAAAACGCTGTCGCCTGAACAACATATTGTGGCCTAATTCACAACCTATGCCGAATCCCAGATCCGCTCTGCGGCACTGGGCAAATCCGAATCGTCCCTGGTGGGCACATGGACCCGCGAGACGTGGTCCGCGAGGATCCCTTTCAGGTCGTCAATGCCGGCATTGGTAGCAGCACTGGTCAAGACTGTATCGATGCCATATCGACTGGCAATATCGGACCGCAGCTTGTCGTGCTGTTCCGGTTCCAGCAAGTCCGATTTGTTCAGGGCAATGATCGCAACGGGTGACTCTATTTCGACGGGGCTTCGTTCGAGTTCCGTCAAAATAAGCTCATGAGTATGAGCGACGGCATCGGGGTCCCCCGTTGCGACATCGATAACGTGCACCAGGACATGGCTGCGAGCGACATGGCGCAGAAATGTGTGACCAAGTCCGGCACCGGTGGACGCGCCCTCGATCAATCCTGGTATATCGGCAATTACAAAGCCGTCGCCGCGACCGTCGTCCACCACGCCCAGGTTTGGTACCAGGGTTGTAAACGGATAGTCACCAATCTTGGGCCGCGCACTGGTCAGGCTGCGAATCAAGCTGGACTTGCCCGCGTTTGGCATTCCGATCAGTGCGACATCCGCCAGCAAGCGCAGCTCCAGTCGCAGGACTTTCTGGTCACCGGGATGCCCAGGGGTTGATTTCCTGGGTGCGCGGTTTCGCGATGACTTGAATTGCCAGTTTCCCCGACCGCCGTCGCCACCCGTTGCCACGACGGCCTCGGCACCATGGGCATCCAGATCCGCGACCAGCAATCCGGTTTCGTCATCAATTACCATCGTTCCGATCGGGACCTCGATCAATAACGACTCTCCCGACTTGCCAGTTTGCCGCTGTTTTGCCCCGGGGCGGCCGTTTTCGGCTGCAATGGTTCGCCGCCGTCGAAACGGATTCAATGTGTTTAAATGGGTCGTCGCCCGCAGCACGATATCGCCGCCGCGACCACCGTCACCGCCATCAGGCCCTCCGCGCGGCACATACGCTTCCCTGCGAAAGTGCGTGCACCCGGCGCCGCCATCCCCGGCCGCAACTGAAATTGTCACTTCGTCGATAAACGGTTCTGCTGAAACGTTTTTTACCATTCGACCATTGTAACCGCCGGGACCTGGACGGCCACGTTTATTGCGTCTCTGGACAGTGATCCGCTATGATAGCGATTCCGATTTTTGGTCCCCGAACCGACCATCCGGCACTTCATCCAGGAGCCCTGAAATGAGCGAAGCAGAAACTCGAAATGTCGTCATTATTGGCGGTGGCCCAGCCGGTCTGACCGCCGCCCTGTACACGTCACGGGCAATGTTGGACCCACTGGTGCTGGAAGGCACCGTTGAGCCCGGCGGCCAGTTGACGACAACGACAGACGTCGAGAACTTTCCGGGGTTTCCCGAAGGCATCATGGGCCCGGACCTGATCGACTCGATGCGCAGCCAGGTCAAGCGATTCGGGGCCGAGATCCGCGCCGACACCGTTGAGTCAGTTGACCTGTCCAGCCGGCCATTTGAGATCGAAACGGCATCATCCGGAACGATCAAGGCAAAGACCCTGATTATCGCAACGGGCGCAAGCGCCAAGTACCTTGGCCTGGAAAGCGAACAGAAATACCTGGGCCGCGGGGTCAGCGCCTGCGCGACCTGTGACGGCTTCTTTTTCAAAGACCAGGATATTGCGGTTGTTGGCGGCGGTGACACTGCGATGGAGGAAGCGACCTTCCTGACGCGGTTTGGAAAGAAAGTTTACGTTATCCACCGCCGGGATGAGCTGCGGGCTTCGCGAATCATGCAGGAAAAAGCGTTTGAAAACGACAAGCTGGAATTTCTCTGGGACACAGTCGTAGAGGAAGTCCTGGGCGATGACAAGGGTGTCACGGGGGCTCGAATCAAGAACATCAAGACCGACGAGGTCACCGACCTGCCGGTC
>JBFJWU010000359.1:0-3955 GCA_041623475.1 bacterium
AGGCAACCGTTAACAACGTTGGCGCACCGTTTATTGACTTTGCAAAATTCCGCCCTGCCGACCAGGCTGGCTCCTCGCATCTGTTTGTCGCGGCGGAACCCAAGCGTGAATTTACCTACGATGCCCAGTTGGATGGCTGTGCGCCGACCCTGCTGGTGGACGCACCGACCAGCAGTTGTAACCTGTCGCCCTACCGTGACGATGATGACGGCCTGTATGCCGAAATCAAAATGGTGGACGTGGTCCTGGACACCCTGTTCCAGCCACCCCACAATGATTTCGCCATTGGGACCAGCGATGAGGTCGGCGGTCATGTCGGCAACCCGGCTGGTAACAATCTGCGCCACGACATGAGCCAGGCGATTACGAACATTCCGGAAAGCGGCGGAGCGGTGGCAGCCTATCCATGTGTGGACGGTACAACCATTTCGGTTGACAACGAGTCGCACATCGATTACAACCCGGCCTGTGACCTGAGCACATACCTCAAAACTACCGGTGAAGCCGTTATCCCCGAACTGACCATTGGCCTGTCGCTGCGAATTACATCGCTGTTTGACGGTGGCAACATGGTCAACCCGGATTCGCCGCATTTCGACCCCCCCAGCAAAGCTGCCGTTACCGGCATGACGTGGGTGCTGGGTGCAGAAATGCAGTTGCTTGAAGCCAGTGGCCAGTTCTACTACAACTTCTTCCAGGGCCCATTCTGTACCAGCGCGCTTACCGGCAGCCGGCACACATTTGGCCAGGACGGCGTTGGTATCTTCTATGACCAGACCGACCTGCCCACCAACTGTGCACCGACACGACCGGCCGACCTGGGCGAGCCGGGACCGACGGCATTGGATGACCACACCTACCTGATCAGTACGCGTTTCGCGAGCACGGTTACGTGGGCACGTGGTGAGTTCCTGGCCGAGTTCCAGGATTTCTTTGATCCGGCAACCAACCCCGGATTTTTCCTGGGACCGACGGACATTTTTGCCCTCTTCGGCCTGAGCACAACGGACCTGGTCAGCAGCAGCCTGCTGGACCATCCGCTGGCCCAGACCGACGCAAATCAAACCACCGACTACACCTTCCTGCAGCTCAGCTTCGACACCAACGTCGAAAATGTCCTGGATATGGAAGACCCGGCCGGTGTTGCACCGTACGAAATGATGAACCCGAATGACGGTCTTGCTGACCTCAACAATGACCAGAAGCTCGAATTCTGGGCAGATCCCTGGGGTGTCCTGATTCCGGCAGATATGGGCGTTGGCCTGTACTTCACGCAGGATTCGGAAGCGACCATCCCGATGGTCAGCTGCGTTACCGCCGACTCGTCGTTCACCGGGTACATTGACGGTTACGCTTCCGGTGGTGCCTTCTCTGACTTGGACGATCCGTCGGTCAGCCGGCCGCTGCCGAACCTGGGGATCAACTTCTCCGGTTCGTCAGAATCCGGTGCGTCCGGGGAGTATCCAAGCGCATCAACGGTCAATCCTGCAGATATCGGCCCCGAGTATGACTCGATGCTGCTGCACCTGCGGATTCCCGATGTCAATGGTGCTGCACCGTTCACGGACGTGTCGTACCTGCGTAACAACAACCTGGTACAGCCACGGCCGACGGACACGAACGAAACGTACGCTTTTGGTGCCGCAATTCACCAGAACCTGCTGTCCAAGCTGATGTACGAAGCCGTTGTCGACGGATATCTGTGCATCGACTTTGACCCGAATAACCCGGGTTCGGTTGATCTGGATATCACCACCGACACCATCGGTTTGTTCGTCCCGTACCTGGCAGACCGGTTCCCCGGTATGAATATGGCTATCCGTATCATGCCGCTGCTCAAGAACCCGGCCAGTCGCGGATACCAGGTCAGTGCCGACGGTACACCTGGTAATAATTATTCTTCACAGATCAGCCAGTACGTCCGCGATTTCGATCAGGGCGGTGCCGGTGAAGTCACGTCAGAGAATCCGATTCCACGGATCATTGTTGGTGGTATCAACCAGTTTGATGCCCTCAAGAAACGCTTCCGTGGCCAGATTGCGACCGACGGCCTGATCAGCAGCACTTGCGGTGTTACGACACCGAACCCGCTGACGTTCGAGACCTGCGGTGTCTGGCCTGACCTGTCGGTGATTATTCCCCACCTGATGGTTGAGTTCTATGTGCTGGACGACAGTGGTGGACCGGCTGTCCGTAAGCGTGCATTCGCGATGGACATCGGCCTGAACGTCGGCCTGAACATTGACATCATCCAGGACATCGTCACACCGGGTGGTGCCCAGCAGGCTGCACCTGGCGACTTTATCCCGGGTGGACGTCTTGCCTACAGTGGTACGGACTTCCCGATTGGTTGCGACGACGCGTTTACGACCATGCCTTGTGAAATTACGGATGTTCCCAGCCGCCTGGTTATTTTTGCCGGTGCCACGCTGGATCCGGAATTGAACTCGATCCTGGTCTATGACGAAATGCCGTCTCAGATCACCGACTTTACCGGCGGATTCGCTGGTAATACCGGTGGCGCAGTTACCGATGTCAGTGGTTGTGCCGATCCGACGGTTAACAGCAGTTGTGACCCGATTGCTGATCCCGGCCTGATCGACGCGTACGAGAATGCCATTTCCAACCTGCTGGGTATCCTGGTGGGTGGCGAAATCGGGCTGTTCGCTGAGATCGGTATTGACATCGCCGCGTTGATCAATATTCCGATCATCGTGACGGTGCCGTACTTTGGCCCCAGCTTCGTCTTCAACGATGACAATGAAGCTGCTGTCAACGCCGGTACCGGTATCTTGACAGCGGCACCCTCGGCCATCGCAGACAATATGGGCTGTGTAAGGTCGGGTGCTACGACCAACTGTCCGGACCCGATTTTTGACAACGCCGATACGGTCGGTTCGCCGATCGAACGTGATGTCTCTGACGGTGATGCCAACGGTTTTGGTGACTACCTGATTGTGGCTGCAGGTGTGGACCTCAGCTACCTGGAAAGCACCTTCCTGATCAAGCTGATCGACTCGTTCATCGAGCCGGCACTTGGTTACGATTGTGACGATGCCACGACGGTTACCGACGTCACCTGTATCAGTGAAACATTCAGCAACCCGCTGAATGACCTTGGCCTGTCGCCAAGCGCGCAGGGATTCGAGCCGATTGAAAACGGCAACTTCCCTGTCGGCTACGTGTCGCCCGAGACGATCATCAAAGGCGTGCGCAAGGCACACGGTACCGAGACGCTGATTGATTACGAAGGATGGCATCCAAAAGTCGACGCGAGCGAACTGGCATTCAGCTGGCGCGTTGATGGCGGCTTCTGGACACCGTTCGTATCTTCAGAGACAGCTCGGGTGCCTGGACTGTTTGAAGGTCGCCACGTCTTTGAGATCCGTGCAAAGGATCCCAAAGGCAACGTTGAGTACACGCCAGAACGAATCGAATTTGTTGTCGATTCAATTGCGCCGCGTGTAACCATCCTGGGCGATCGTGTACAGACCGGAGTTGCCAGCTTTGTTGCCGATATTCGTGATGCACAGACACTGCCCGAAGACGTGCGTGTCAGTTACAAGATTGACGACGAAGAGTGGAGCCCCTACAGCTACGACAAGAACATTTTCGTTGACGCTGCCGCCGGCCAGCACACCCTCCGGGTACGTGCAATGGACGAAAGCGGTAACGTGGGCGAGTCTGTCCTGACGGTCGCTGTAGAAGAAGGCGGATTTGGTTGCAGTGTTGCACCGGCCTCTGGCCAGGGCAATGCGATCGACCTGATGCTGGTTCTGCTGCCGGCCGTACTGATCGGCCTGCGGCGTCGCCGGAGCTAAGTCTACAAGTACAATTCTTCTCAGGGTTGTGGAAAGGGGGGCGAGAACTCGCCCCCCTTTTTTTTCGCCACTGACCAAGGATTCCGGATGCCGTTGCGCTACAATATGTCGATGAAGTTGAACACCACCAATGG
>JBFJWU010000360.1:0-3952 GCA_041623475.1 bacterium
AGCCGTTCCGGGTCCAGATTCGGCATCCGGACAATCACACGGAACGAGCTTTCGTCGGTTGCGACGAACCGCTGATACTGGTCGGGGCTGGCTGAAAAACTGTACAACAGCAGCGCCTGCCCCAACTGGAACTCGTCCTCGGGAACTTCGCGAACCCCGGAAAATCCCTGCTGGATCCGCGAGACGATGCCGACAATACTGTCGACCGAGCCAACTTCGGGCAGGTCCTGGACATCATCGGCAAACGCCGCAACCCGGCGCATCACCTGCGGGTCCTTGACCGATTCCTGGATGATCATCTCCAGCGGCGTGCTGCCCCGGAATGCATCGTCGATGGCATTGGCATCGATCCGCACCGGCGCGTCACTGGCAAAAAACTGTTCAACGCGGGTCTCGCGGGTCAGGTTGGGCAGCCCGAACCAGGCCACCGCAACCAGGGTGGCCAGGATCGCTGCCGATACCAGCATCGGTGCCCGCACCGGCACGCCAGCCAACGGTGTCAGCATTCGAGTCAGCAGGCCTTCGCCGGTCGGAAACGATTTTGGCGGCGGCACCAGTGACAGTGCCGCCGGCAGGACAAACGTTGTCAGCATCCACGCCCAGACCACGCCCAGCGCAACAACCCAGCCCAGCGTCCCGATCGGCGGAATCGGCGATGTCATCAGGCTCAGGAATCCTGCGGCCGTGGTCATCGCCGCAATAAACACCGGCATGGCCAGTTCGCGTACGACACTGCGTACCGCGTCGGCACGATCACTGCCTTCGCGCAGGCGCAGGTAATAGATACTCAACACATGGATCGCGCCGGCCGACGCAATCGCCAGGATCAGGACCGGGAATGTATTGTTGATCGCGGTCATCGGGATCCCCAGGTATCCCATCAGCCCGGCACCCGGCAGGATGCTGAATGACACGATGACCATCGTCAGCGCAACCCCGGAAAATGTCCGGAACGTCAACGCCAGGACACCCAGCAGGATCAAGGCGACCAGCGGCACCAACAGCGCCATGTCGTGGCGAATCGCCTGCGTTGTGGCCGAGCGCACAACCGGCATGCCTGTCAGGTGGACCGAATATTTCTGTCGCGTCGGCTGAGCGGCTTCCTCGATTGCCGACAGGATTTCGCCATCGGGAATCCCCGGTTTGGGGTCGACGTAGATAGCGACAGAACGCTCGCGCACACCCACGAATGCCCGCTTGATATCCGGGTCACCCTGGATGTCTGCTTTGATCTGTGCCACTTCGGATGCGGCTGTCGGCGCGTGGCCAAGGATATCCCGCCCCCGCAGGCGACCGTCTGCGTCGCGTTCGTAGACCTGCATCCCGGCCAGGCTCTGGACCCGGGCAACCGGCCGCAGGTCGGACAGTCGCAGGCTCAGATCATAGATTTCGCCCAGGTAAGCCATCTCATAGATCTGGCCACCCGGGTTCTGGACCATCACGACCAGGGTTTCTGACGGGCCAAAGGTTTCCGTCAGGACCGTCAGTGCCTGGCGAACGGGACTGCCGTCGGGAACGACCTGGGTCAGGTCATCCAGGACTTTGATGCGAACCG
Source organism: bacterium (assembly GCA_041623475.1). Classification (GTDB taxonomy): domain Bacteria; phylum J088; class J088; order J088; family J088; genus JBFJWU01. The sequence goes on from JBFJWU010000360.1 coordinate 1,556, forward strand.
CGCCGGACCCGATGGCCAGGGTCGCGACAATCGCGATCAGGATCAGGCGCCGTGGCGCGCCGACAACCAGGTCGGCAATGCGATCAATCACAGTGGCGCCCGTGGCGATTAACGGACTGCACGACTACCAGGTATCGACCGCACCATTGGAAACGGGTTACTGATTCATCCCGGAAAGGAAATCATCATTGGATGCGGTGCCCTTGATTTTGTCCAGCAGGAATTCCATCGCTTCGATGGTTCCCATCTGGGCCAGCACCTTGCGCAGGATCCAGACCCGGTTGAGGGTCTCGGCCGAATGCAGCAGTTCTTCCTTGCGGGTACCGCTTTTGGTGATGTCGAACGCCGGAAACACCCGCCGGTCCGCCAGGCGACGATCCAGGTGGATTTCCATATTGCCGGTGCCCTTGAACTCCTCAAAAATGACCTCGTCCATACGGCTGCCGGTATCAACCAGTGCTGTACCGATAATTGTCAGGCTGCCGCCGTCCTCGATATTTCGCGCAGCGCCAAAGAACCGTTTGGGCTTGTGCAGTGCGTTGGAATCCAGGCCACCCGACAGGACCTTGCCACTGGATGGCACGACTGTGTTGTACGCCCGTGCCAGGCGGGTAATCGAATCCAGCAGGATAACGACGTCCGTACCGTGCTCGACCAGGCGCTTGGCCTTTTCGATAACCATCTCGGCAACCTGGGTATGCCGCTGGGCCGGTTCGTCGAACGTGCTGGAGACAACTTCACCCTTGACGTTGCGTTGCATGTCCGTAACTTCTTCGGGACGCTCGTCGATCAGCAGCACGATCAGTGCCGCATCGGGATTGTTGGCCGTAATCGCCTTGGCAATACCCTGCATCAGGACCGTTTTACCCGTACGGGGCGGCGCAACGATCAATGCCCGCTGCCCCTTGCCGATCGGTGCGATCAAGTCCAGGACCCGGGTCGACATTTCTTCCGGATCCCATTCCAGGTCAAATCGTGCATCCGGATAAATAGGGGTCAGGTTGTCAAAAAGAATCTTTTCCTTGTTCTTCTCCGGCGACTCTTCGTTGATACTTTCGACCTTGAGCAGGGCAAAGTACCGTTCACCGGATTTCGGCGGCCGAATCAGGCCCGTAACCGTATCCCCCTTGCGCAGGTTGAATCGGCGGATCTGGCTGGGCGACACATAGATATCGTCGGGCCCGGGCATATAGTTGTAATCGGGGCTGCGCAGGAATCCGTAGCCGTCCGGCAGGACTTCCAGGGTACCTACGGCCCGGACCGCACCCTCGTTAGCCATATGGGCCGTCAGGACGGTATAGATCAGTTCCTGACGGGTCATACCACCGAGGTTTTCGACCTCCAGGTCGTGACCCATCTGAATCATTTCGTTGATTTTTTTCTGCTTGAGCTCGATCAGATTGAGAATTTCTGATTCATCGGGCATTTCGAATGGCTCTTCTTCGTAGGGTTCGTTGCGGTTTGGGAAGTTCCGCGGATTGGGGTTGCGATTGCCGCCCTGGCGGTTGCCGCCTCGGCTACGGTTTCGCTGGCCTTGCTTGCGCGCCATATCTTGTTTACTCCGTGGGGTCTGGAGGGTTATGGTGGGATTGTTGAGTTGTTCTGCTGAGACGGGGATTGGACCCGCAAACAACCGGAACCTGGTGTGAATTACGCATTTGGTTTTGCGGAATCAATTCGGGGCGATCAGGACAGATTCTAAAATTCCGCCCTGTCGTTATTGGACTACTGCTGACGAGCGGACCAGCATCCCGAATTGGTTAGTAAAATAAATCAAATCCCGAACAATTGCAAATATCCCAATGGCGCAGCGCGTCGTAACTTTGTCCTGTGCCTTGGTCAGCTCGCGGTTACGGTGCCGTTTCGCTGCCGTCGGATTCGGCCTGGTCGCCGTCCAGCCGGGCCTTGAGCGCCTCGACTTCGTCAAACAATCGTTCAATCAACATCGCCGACGGGTCGGGCAGGTTGCCGTGGTCCAGGGCCTGGCTGTCGTCATCCAGCCCCCTGCGGTGAACAACCCGTGCCGGTACGCCAACCACGGTGCTGTGGTCTGGTACGTCGTTGACGACGACACTGCCTGAACCGACACGCGTGTGATGCCCGATCGTCACTGGCCCCAGTACGGCAGCGCCAGCACCGATGACCACATGTGATTCAATCGTCGGGTGCCGTTTGACCTTGGCCAGGCTGGTCCCGCCCAGGGTAACCCCGTGATACAAAGTCACATCATCGTGCACCTCGGCGGTCTCGCCAATGACAACGCCCATTCCATGATCAATAAAGACGCGTCGCCCGATCGTCGCCCCGGGATGGATCTCGACCCCGGTCAACGCCCGGGCAAGATGAGATATCAATCGCGCCGACAGTTTCCAGTTCCGCTTCCACAGCCAGTGGGCG
>JBFJWU010000361.1:0-3945 GCA_041623475.1 bacterium
AGGGACGGGCGCTGGGCCTCATTCCCCCGGGGTTAATTAACGTTTTCATCCCGGGCAATATGGTCGGCATCACCAAGGAATTCATGCGCGTGGCAACCGAGGGCAACCAGGGCGAAGGGATCAAGTTCGCCCTGGAGTTTGGCAAACCGGCTCCGGTCGGGTTTGCAACCCTGGAAACGGAACTGGGCTTTGAGGCGTTGAACAATTTCCTGGTTAAATTTGCCACCCGCGTCGGCATGAAGCAGTTTCTGCCCGACAAGAACGAGCGCGGGGACATTTCCCGATTATTAAGCGATATTCGCAAGGCGTTCAGCGCGGACCTGGCGATGTTTGAAAAGCATATCGGCGTTTCGCGAGCCGACATGCTGCCGCAGCCGACAACAACTCCCTCGCCGTCAACAGGCACTACCCCGAATTGACGTCGTAAGATTCCCCCGGCCTGACATACTGATCAGCGAAACGCGCGTTCGCATACCCTGACCGATTATTGTTGCTGGAGAATGACCGATGACCAACGATTTCAAAATTCACCTGCTGCTGACCGGATTGGTAATGGCGGTGTTCATTGCAATTCCGAGCCTCGATGCATGGGCTGGCGCGAAGCAACCGGCAACTGTGGACGGTGCAGACCTGGGCCAGCGCCCGGAAGGAATCGGCCTGGCCCCGGGGCAGACTGCACCCGACGGTGCACTTCTTGACCTGGACGGGAATTCGGCCACGTTATCGGAAGTAATCGCCGGCAGGAATACGTTGCTGGTGTTTTACCGCGGTGGTTGGTGCCCGTACTGCAATTTCCAGATCCGCGAACTGCACAACTCAACAAAGCAATTTTCCGAGGCCGGGATCACCCCGGTTGCGATCAGCGTCGATACGGTCGACCAGGCCCGGAAAACACGAGCGACCTATGCCTTGGCATTTCCGGTTCTGGCCGACCCCGACCGCAACGTCCACCGGCAGTTCAACGTCCTGGCGGACGGCGGCAAACGGGGGCAAATCGCCGTTCCATCGGTGTTTGTCATCAATAAAGCTGGTCAGATTGTCTGGAGTCACGCGGACAAGGACTACAGTCGACGCCCGACGTCCGAGCAACTGCTGGGCGTAGTCAAAGGCCTGAACCTGGATCAATAGCACACTCGCCCGGACCGATCCGTTTGCCTTATCCTGTTGCTGATGAGCAATACGAAACATACTGTTGCCGCGTTTTACCGCTTTACCCGGCTGGATGACATCCAGAACTGGCGTCCCCGACTGCAGGACCGGTGCATACAGCTGGGCCTGAGGGGGTCCATCCTGCTGGCTCCCGAAGGCATCAACGGCACGATCAGCGGACCGGATGCGGCCGTAAGGGACTTATTGGGCGAACTGCGCCAGCATCCCGGACTGGGGCAGTTGGAAGCCCGGTTTTCCTGGGCACCCGAGCCCATCAATTATCGAATGAAGGTCAAGCTGAAACGGGAAATTGTCAGTTTCGACATGCCTGGATTTGACCCGGTTTCCGGTACCGGAACCTATGTCAGCGCAGACGAATGGAATGACCTGATCCGCGACCCGGACGTCGTCTGCATCGATACGCGAAACGACTACGAGGTCGAAGCCGGCACATTTGCCGGGGCGATCAATCCGGCGACACGGTCGTTCAAGGAATTTACCGAGTTTGTCGAACGCGAACTGTCTGACAAGCAGGACCGTCCGATCGCGATGTTCTGCACCGGCGGCATCCGCTGCGAAAAGGCAACCGCGTGGATGAAGGACCAGGGGTTTGCAAACGTTTACCACCTGCAAGGCGGGATCCTCAAATACCTGGAGTCGGTCCCCCCGGACCAAAGCCTCTGGCAGGGGGAATGCTTTGTTTTTGACAACCGCGTCACCGTAAACCACGACCTGCACCCGGGCACGTTCGGCCTGTGTCGAGCGTGTCGGCAACCGCTGTCGCCGGACGACATTGAACACCCGGACTACGAATATGGCGTGTCGTGCCGCAAATGTGCCGGAACCCATTCGCCAGAGCAGATCGAAGCGTTCCGTGAACGCACGCGGCAGGTCCTCCTGGCCGAGCAGCGCGGCGAATGCCATTTTCGGCAGCAGGGTCGCTAGCGGCAGCAACGCTGTTGGACCGCCTGCCCATTCTCTATAGTTTTCGTCGTTGCCCCTATGCCATCCGTGCGCGACTGGCGATTTTCTATGCAAACATTCAGGTTGAACTGCGCGAGGTCGAACTGCGAAACAAGCCCCGGGCCATGCTGGAACGATCCCCCAAGGGCACGGTCCCGGTCCTGGTGTGCCCTGATGGTGCGGTCATTGATGAAAGCCGCGACATTGCCATCTGGGCGCTGGGGCAGTCGGACCCGGCCGGATTGTTAAACGGCGTCGGCCCTGAACTGGATCGACTGGAAGCAAATCTGGTTCAGGGAACCGGCAAATTCAAATTGGCGCTGGATCGGTACAAGTACCACGACCGCCACCCCGACAAGTCCCGTGAGGACCACCGTGCCGATGCGGAGGTGTTCCTGGGGGACCTGAACGGCCGACTCTCCACCCGGCCGTACCTGCAGGGCACTCACCCGACCCTGGCCGACATCCTCGTCGTTCCCTTCATCCGCCAGTTCGCCAATGTCGATCGTGAATGGTTTGACCGGTCCGACTATCGACATGTCATCGATTGGCTGGACAACTGGCTGGCGTCGACCCCGTTTCAGTCCGTCATGACCAGGATTCCGGTCTGGCAAACCGGGCAACCAGGCCCCATCTTCCCGAACCAATCCTGACGATCCGTCCCTGAACCTGTCCCGTCGCGCCGACCACGGGACCATTGGATGCCCCCTTTCGCATCGGCCGTTCCCGCGTGTCCAGGTGCGTCCAGTTCTGGCTGACGGCAAACCGGACTTGACACCGGCAAAATCATGGTGCACAATCTACCTAAACGTTCATTATTAATTTTTTAGACGTTTTTTAAGCAAAGCAAGGGAGGCAGACATGAACTTAACCGGTTCTTTTGATATTTTTAGACGCTTAAACAGTTTGGCAATGCTGTCGATCCTCGTGCTGACGACCGCATCCTGTACCGGTGACGGCGAACCAGCAACCGTCGTCGATGCGGCGCTGGATGATTCGAGGCTGACGACCCTGGTGTCCGCGTTGCAGGTGGCGGACCTGGTTGAGACGTTGCAGGGCTCGGGGACATTCACAGTATTTGCCCCAACCAATGCTGCCTTCGCCGCCGCCGGGGTCGATCTGGATGCCGTGAGCACCGAGGAGCTGACCGCCGTCCTGCTGTACCACGTTGTTGCCGGCCTGCAGTTCAGCGGCGACTTGGCCGCCGGGTCCGTTGAAACGCTGAATGGTGAAACTATCGAAATCGCCCTGGACAGCGGCGTCACAATCAACGGTTCCGCGACTGTCATCGAAGCAGACATTGACACAGGTAATGGCGTCGTCCACGTCATTGACGCGGTCCTCTTGCCACCGTCCCCGGACATTGTTGACCTGGCCTTGGACACAGCATCATTGTCAACGCTGGTTGCTGCGGTCCAGAAAGCGGGATTGGTTGACGCATTGAAGGCTGACGGGCCACTGACGGTATTCGCGCCAACAAATGATGCGTTCGCGGCCCTGCTGGACGATCTGGACGTCGATTCCCTGGATGACCTGACCGCAGAGGAACTGGAACCGGTCTTGTTGAACCACGTGGTCGAAGGCGCAGTCCTGTCGACAGACCTGGCCGCTGGCTGGGTACCCACACTGAATTCCGGTATTGCTGTCCAGGTATCACTGGGTGACGACGTAATGATCGACGACGCGATTGTCTCGACGGCCGATATCGAGGCCGCAAACGGAGTCGTTCATATTGTTGATTCGGTCATCCTGCCGCCCGACATGGACATTGTCGAAATCGCAATTGACAGCTCGCCCGAGTTCACAGAACTGGTCGATGCCCTGGTCACCGCC
>JBFJWU010000362.1:0-3942 GCA_041623475.1 bacterium
GCGCTGCACGATAGACTGAAGATGCGTGCTGACAGCAAAGGGGGGACCTCTGCAAGAGCAGTTTGATACCTGGGTAAACGAGTTTTTTGCAGCGTGGCCTGGATCGATTCCAGAACATCGCCGCGCCAACCCGTTTCATGAGATCGCCGCGTCGCTGGAAAGCAATTCACTGCTGCCAGACCAGAGCGCGATCCTGTTGACTGCGCATACTGGAACCGAGGAAACGGCCGTAGCCGATACCTGGCGGACCTGGCAAACCTTTGTTGAATCCGGCAAGAACGACCTGACCGGCTTGAAGCGGGCAGCAAAGGATCATTTTCGGCGTCCTGAGCCGTTTATCCTGCTGTGTTGTGGCGCGCTGCTGGCCGGTAATCGGGGGGTTGCCTACCGTGCCGTCGAACGCGTGATGCGACTGGATCCAAAGTATACAGTCGTGCGCGAAAAACTGTTCAGTCGATTTGCGCGACGAGCCAGGCCAGCATTACCGTTTCTGTCGCGCAGCAACCCCGTCAACGTTTGGATCGGCCGTATCCGTCAGTGGTGGCAGACTCGCCGGGCACTTGATTGAACCCCGGGCCTGAAACCGATTGTATTGTCGTCGGGGGCGGGCCGGCTGGCATTATCCTGGGCTATCTCCTGGCCAGCCAGGGGCTGCAGGTCCGGGTACTGGAGTCCCAGCCCGACTTTGATCGATCATTTCGGGGCGACACGCTGCACCCATCGACAATGGAGCTGTTGGATCAATTGGGGCTTGCTGACGCTGTCCTCGAACTGCCTCATACGCTGATGGATTCTGTTCAGCTGAACACCCCGGAAGGGCCAATTACCACGGTGGACTTTGGCGCTCTCGAGGGGCGAACGCGTTTCCCCTGGGTAGCGCTGGTCGCGCAGCCAGATCTATTGGCGGCAATCGCGGAACACGGCCAGCGTCAATTTTCCAACCTGAATATACAGATGAACACGGTCGTCCGCGGGCTGGTGTTTGCCGACGGAGATCCCCGTCGACAGGTCATCGGTGTTGAATGCGAGCAGGGCAAGGACCGATTGACGATGGAGGCGCGGGTGGTGGTCGGTGCCGACGGACGTTCCAGCGGGGTCCGTCGGGCCGCCGGGCTTGAGATTCACAAAACAAAAACGCCCATGGATGTATTGTGGTTCGAGCTGCAGAAAGCCGATGGTGGCCAGAACGTTTCGGCGCCGCTAATGGGAAATGTGGCCCCGGGGCAGATTTCTGTGCGGTTTGACCGTGGCGACCACTGGCAGGTGGGGCTGATTATTCCCAAGGGTTCGTTTCGTGATGTAAAGGGGGCAGGATTAGAGTCCTTTCGCGCAACGGTTGCCAATCTTGACCCTGACGTCGCTGCACTTGTCCAGCAGATCACGGACTGGAACCAGGTTGCCCTGCTGACGGTTGCAGCCGGCCGGGTTCGCAAATGGTATCGCGATGGCCTGCTGCTGATTGGCGATGCCGCACACATAATGTCGCCGGTCGGGGGCGTTGGTATTAATTATGCTGTTCAGGACGCGGTCACCGCTGCCAATATCCTGGCCCCGGCATTGGCTGCGGGGCGTGTTTCGACAGCCCATCTTGCCAGGATCCAAAGGCGCCGGTTATTGCCGACAATGTTCATTCAGGCCGTGCAGGAACAGATTCAGAAAAACCTGGTGGCCAGGGCGCTGGGGGCGGACGGCGAATTCCGGATTCCGTTTTTCTTGCGTGGGCCGGTGCAGTGGATCCGCAAGGTACCGCTGTTGCGGCGAATACCACCGACGCTTATCGGGTTCGGGCTGATGCGGTCACGCCTCAAGCTGCCGGTACCTGAATCGGTGTAACGAGGTTCACCTGACGCGACGGGCTTGGTTAGCAGATGCCGCCCGGAACACATAGTCCATTCGGTCCTGGCCCCAGAATATCTCGTCGCCGACGATAAAGGACGGTACGCCGAAGATGCCGCTCTCGATCAGTTCAGTGGACTGTTCCTTCAGTCGTTCCTTGATTGGGGCCGAGGAGATTCGTTGGCTGAAGTCCTGACGGTCGCAACCGGCTTCTGTCGCGATATCGACGATTATTTCCGGTTGCGAGATATCACGATTCTCGGCCCACGCGGCGCGAAAAACCCGGCGATGGTATTCCGCAAACTCTGCCCTGTCCTGCAGGGCCAGGGCTCCACGCAGTCCATGCAGGCCGTTAATCGGGAAGCTGTCCGGCACAATCAACGGAATGCCCTCATGGTCGGCAATCCGGTGGATGTCGGCGTGGATGTTCCGCAACTGTGCGGGTGAAAACGGAATGGCTGTACCAAATCGGTCAGTGGCACGCAGGTACATCGGCACAGGACAAATATTCATGCCCGGCAGGCGTACAGCCATGGTCTCGTGGGCGATGTACGCGTAGGGACTTGCATAGTCATAAATAAACTTGATGGGTTTCGGCAAATCAGTCATGTCAGGATCCACAGCCAGGTCGCGGCAACGCCCAGCAAGAGAATGCCAACCACGACCGCGCGTCCGATTCGCAGTTGAATTGTTCCCAGTTCAATAATTTTGTCGCGGCCCCATTGACGAAGGAACTTTTGCAGGATGTCGGCGCTGACGTTGCCGTCATGGTGCTCCACACAATATTCACGCAGGTCAGCAATCAGGTAGTGGCGCAGTGCAAAACGGGCGACCCACGACAACATTCGTCCGGTTCTGGCTGTTGACAATGCCGAAGCCGTTGAAATCTTTAACGCCTGCTGGATGCGGACTTCAGCGTCATCAATTGGCCAGGTCCGGTTATCCAGCCCCGCCTTGGCAACGAGTTCGCTGGCCAGTGGGTCCAGCGCGGAATCCAGATGGGTTGCGCTGCGACGAGCCAGGTGGATTGTACTGTCCAGTGCGCCGGCGATGGTTCCCAGCGCCATTGCGATTACCGTGGCAATGACCGCCGTTACAGTCCAGCCGGCCCCGGGATCAAATGAATCCAGAACCGGAGCCCCGACAGCAGTGATGACGACCACTGCCCCGCTTGCCACGGCCCATGCCGTAACACGCAGGATCAACTGTCCCAGGCCGGGAATTGGTTTGCCCGAACTTTTACTGCCGTCGTTCAAAAACGAATACCTGTTCCGGTGCGTTGTCGGACGGGGGCGTCCGGTCAAAATCACCATAGTGTTGTTTCAGGGTAAACCAGCGGCCTGCCGCTGACAGGACTTGATCCCTGCGATACCACAGGATTCGTGCCGTTGCCTCCACAGTCGGCAGCCCGGCTGACGGAAATTCCCAACGAACATCCAGGTCAAATGCCTGTTGTCCGCAGGGACGGGCGCGGGACCAGCGCCTGACGTGCTGATCGGGCGATTCGCCCGATCGTTCGATGTCGACAGACCAGTCGGACCCGTTCTCCAGCAAGTCAATGTCAGGCTGGAACACATCCAAAGCCAGGTGCCCACCGGGTGTGAGTAGCCGGTAACATTCGGCAAAGAAGTCGGTCAGCGCGTCATGGTCAGACAGGTGCTGAACGACTCGAAAAGCTGCCAGGGCCAGGTTGGCAGAGCCGTTTCTAACAGGCAAATTGCACATATCGCCGACGATTGTAAGCAGATGCGTGCTTGACCTGGGACGTTTCGCCCATCGATCCGCCAGCACTGCGAGCATTGCCGGCGAGCGATCAACCGCAAGCACTGCGGTCCCGTTAATCTCTGCCGCGGGGATCGCGATCCGGCCTGTACCGCAGCCGATGTCAACAACCGTAGTTCCCAGTTGTTGGACGAGGGCCAGGTAGAATGCCTGGTCTGTCTGCCGACCCAGGTCGGCATAATCGTCATCGTAATAGGGTGCCATCCGGTGGTAAAAGTCCAGGCACTGGTTTGCTGTTGACGGTCCTCGTGTCAATTCTGCAATTCCAGGTCTACCAGCTCAATCGCCTGGCACAGCTGATTTGTCAGTTCGCGGACAACCAGC
>JBFJWU010000363.1:0-3936 GCA_041623475.1 bacterium
CCCCCAGGACCGGATTTGCTCGGGTGTGATGACCTCGATTACAGCTGGCGCCTCCGAGATAACTTCCTTTTTCTTACTTGCGGATTCGATCTCGGTGTCCAGCAGGTATGCAAGGTCCAGATCACTGAAATCAGCAAACAGGTCGTCCGGCGAATCGATTTGGGCCTCGGTCCAGTCCGGCACGACGTCAGTGGTACCTGCGGTAGCCGATACATCAACGGCAGCGGTCAGGTTGGATTCCGCAGTTGGTGCGACCGTTGCCGCAGTGGCGGCAGTGGCGGTCGTTGACGTTGTCATTGCGATGGCCCGGTCCGGCAGCGACCATCCCGATACGATTACGAGTAGTACACACGCACGGACGCATACCGCAATTTGAAGGACCCCACGAGGTGGCGTTCGTGAGCTGTTCATAGACGTTCACCGACTTTATTACTGGGGCACTGCGTGTGTGCAATGCCTGTCACACGCTCAAACTAGCCAACCTTTTGTTCAAATGCAAGGTTTCTTCCAGGTCCTGCCAACTTGTCGGGCCGCGTTCGACCCGGGCCTCGCATGCATGGGCGGCAGAATCCGCACAAATCAAGTAAATCCGGACCTTTCTGCCAGCGGCGTTTTTCAATTTCCAATCACGTGTGTACAATACGGCCAGGGACCCCGGACGTCAGTTGACAACCCTCGTCTGATCCCAGGCAATCGACAAACGCTTTCGAAAGATGAATCCCTGAATGGCTGCCCAGCCCGCCCGGACAACAGGCCAGAAAACGATGGAACGCATCCTCGATGCTGCCGAGGAAGTTTTTATTCGCTTTGGCTATGAGGGTGCCCGGATGGACCAGATCGCAGATCGGGCCGGGGTCCGCAAGGCCAACATCTATTACTATTTTTCCAGCAAAGAAGACCTTTACCACGGCCTGATTGACCAGATCCTCAACAATGTCATGTTTGAGATGCGCCGGTTCCTGGACGAGCCCGGCACACTTGAAACGTGGGAACTGCTGGATAAGTTTCTTGACGTTCTATTCGACCTGGTCAGTCGCTATCGGGGACTGATCGGACTCGCATTTGGCGAACTTTTCCACCCGCCTCGGGACGAACGGCAGGCGACATCGATCATTCCGATGTTAACCCAGGTCGAGGAAATGGGAAAAAGGATGATTGCCGATGGTATTGATGCCGGTGTTTACCGGCCACAGGATCCCGGCCAGGTGCTGATGAGCATCGAAGGGGCAATTTTTCAGTACTTTCTGTTGCCGGACGAACGTGTCCTTCAGCACACGGGTGGCGAAAAGTTCGACCCTGTCTTTCTGGATCGCAGGCGGCAACATCTGCGTGAACTAATCAAGAGGATTCTCGAAAAATAAAACCTGCGCCTGCCCCGGCGGAGCTGAATGCCAGGGCATTTCGTCCTGCTGTACGTTTGTGTTCCGTCTTGCGAATTGCAGCGCTGGTGCTGGTCAGCCTGTCTGTTCCAGTCCCCACCACAGCTGCCGAGTATCAGACACTGACCAATTCTGATATCGCATCCGTCGGTGGCCCGTTGTTAGGCGCAATTACCCTGCACGCATTCCAGGATGACCTGGCTCCGTATTCGCCCCGACTGACATCGCCGAACGCGTTCGACCGGAGAGCCCGGAGTTCGCTGTTGTGGCAGGAAGAACGCACAAGCAAAGCGGCGCTGGCCAGTGATCTGATCCTGTTCGGAGGCCTGTTCCCTGCAGCGGTTGCGACGCCATATATTGTCGGTGGCGACCTCGGTGGGCCTGCGATGGCGATCGTACAAGCGGTCGCGATTACTGATTCATTTACACAGCTGACCAAATTTGCGGTTGCCCGGCAGCGCCCCTATCGGACATTTGATACCGGCGCCCCCAGGGGCAGCGACGATAACCTGTCATTTGTCAGCGGGCATACGTCGAACGCGTTCGCGATTGCGACAGCATCAGCTGTTATCCTTCAACACCAGTATGGAAATCGGCGCTCGGTCATCTGGCCAGCGATGCTGGTTCCGGCCGTGACGGTCGGATATCTTCGCATAGCATCAGACCGGCACTACCTGTCAGACGTATTGGCCGGTGCAATTCTGGGTGCCGCAATTGGATATACGACCGCGAGAACCTGGATCGTGGAAGCCCAGGACATTCCCGACAAACCCATGGCATTTGGCACGACAATTCGATTTTGACAGTGGCGCGACGACTAGTCCAGGTGGCGTGCGCGCCACCCCAGGAATGACTGCCACGCCGATTCAGCCCGTTGCTTTCTGGCACGGGACGCGACCTGCAGGGCGGCACCGTCCCGCAACCAACCGTCCCGTTCGACCGGGGACAATTGTTCGAATTGCGTTGCAAGCTCCCCTGACAATGATGTAAACCGGCGCAACACATCGTCAAGCGCCAGATGTGCGCCCCAGTCGGTCAAATCGATGCCGACAAACGCTCGGATGTTGGCCAGGATAGCGAGCATCATCGATATCGAATTCTGGTCCGCGGCCGTGCGGCAGCAAACGGATAACGCATAACCGGCAGCGGCAGCGACGACGTGCAGGTCCTCGATGGTTCGAAACGGCTTGATGTACCGTGCATAACCGTCCCCCGGCAGCACATCTGATTCCGAAATCCGGACATCGGCCAGTTCCACGATCGCGTGGCCAAGATTGCCAAGAAACGGCAAATCCTGGATCTCGGTTCGTTGAACGCCCGGTAACCGAAAATCAACGACGACCATCCGCAAGTCCGGTCTGCCGTCTTCTTTTTCACCGCTGCGTACCGCAACAATCGCGCGACTCGCCCGGGTCCCCATCGTCACAAATGTCTTGGTTCCTGTAATTGTCCACCCTGTCTCGCACTTAGTGATCTGTGTCTTGATTTCCCGGGGGTGCCCACCGCCCGCTTCTGTCACGGCAAAACTGCAGGTTTCATTTCCGGCAATTCCAGGCTGGATGTAATTCAGCGCACATTGATAGCCGGCGGCAAATACGTGGGATGCTGCCGGAGCCCTGCAGCCGGCTAGAATTGCGTAATCGATCGTCGACTGGTCCCGGACCAGTTCAGCCGACACCAACCTCCACCAGTCCAGAGGGTCTATCGCCGGATCCAGCCGGGATGGTACCTCCTTCAATAATTCGCTAAAAAATGTCATACAAATTCACCGTGATCTGTTGTCCGTTCAAAGGGCAGTCAATGCACAAACTGCCTGTTTTCAGGGCAACTTCTCGGGTAAGTACCCCGATTTTCCGCACAATTTTATGGCACTGCTTTTGCTTTGAATAAAAGTGGCGGGGCAGAATAACAACCGTGAGCCATCCTGTTTCACGGACCATCTCCCCCTATGGTGCCCGAACCTGGAGAGATTCTGCCCCGCCACTTTTTGTATTGACTAAATCAGCTGCCTGTTCATCCAAAGTCGGATTGGCGGTACTAACCACCGGCAAATCCACGTAACTGTTATAGGATCCGCCAATGTGAACAGACTGGTTCGCAATGACCGGGTTTGCTGCGGTCGCCCACGGTTCTGCAACGTTCGGGTGGGCAGCATAGACCGGGAAATTTGAGGAACTGACATCTACCCGAATACGGCTGCCTGGCTGCAATTCCCATTCGATTGGCCAGGTTTCGATCTCGATATCAATTTCGGATCCGGGTATGTACTGCTGTCGCACACCAGTTCCGTCACGAAATCCCAGCGTGGTCACACTGTCACGAATATTCCAGGCTTTGCCACTGGCAGTTTCCTCGATTATCTTTGCCGTAAAAGCAGTGTCCCTGGCATCAGATGACACACTAAGGTTGACCTTGAGCGAACCAGCCAGGTGCATCGGCTTGGCCAGCGGTAACGACCTGAATGTCAACACATCCTGCCGTTGGCACAAACCGTGCTGGTCGCGGACGGATGGCGGTGTCCCCTGCCAGCCCGGCAGAACAAACGAAAGCATCGGGC
>JBFJWU010000364.1:0-3934 GCA_041623475.1 bacterium
GCCAGGCGCTCGGCGGCTTCGTCGGCAGACATCTCCGGTTCAAAGACCCGGTCGGTCTTCCAGTTGTCGATAATTGCCTGGGTCGTATCCCAGATACCCGCACCCAGTCCAGCCAGGAACCCCGCCCCAAATGCGGTCGTTTCGATATTCTGGGGCCGGATGACCGGGATCTGCAGCAGGTCGGCCTGCGTCTGCATCAGCAGGTTATTCGCCGTCGCGCCGCCATCGACACGCAATTCTGCCAACGGTGTCGGTGAATCCTCGTCCATTGCGCGAATCAGGTCCGTGATCTGGAACGCGATCCCGTCCAGGGTTGCCCGGGCGATATGCGCACGTGTCGTGCCGCGGGTAATGCCGTAGATGACGCCCCGGGCATCCGGGTTCCAGTGAGGCGCGCCCAGTCCGGACAGGGCGGGCACAAAATAAACACCATCGGCATCAGGAACAGATCCGGCCAGATCCTCGATGGCGGGGGCCGAGTCAATTATTTCGAGGCCGTCGCGGACCCACTGGACTGCCGCACCGGCAATGAATGCACTGCCTTCCAGGGCATAGGCCAGCGGCTGTCCGGGCAATTCCCAGGCCACAGTGGTCAGGATTCCAAAATTCGACTGGACGGCGGTATCGCCGGTATTCAGCAACAGGAATGCGCCGGTTCCGTAGGTGCATTTGGATTGTCCGGGCGAAAAACATGCCTGGCCGAATAATGCGGCCTGCTGGTCGCCTGCGATTCCCGAGACCGGAATGCCGTCGGGCAGGATCTCCAGGCCACGGGTTTCGCCGAATACACCGGACGACGGCAGGACATCAGGCAATACATCCGTCGGAACGTCCAGGAATTTGCACAGCTGATGATCCCACTGGCCGTCATTGATGTTGTACAGCAGCGTCCGGCTGGCATTGGATGGTTCGGTCGCATGGACCGTTCCCCCGGTCAGTTTGAACAGGACGAAACTGTCGATGGTGCCAAACTTCAGTTGACCCTGTTCGGCTTTCTGGCGGGCTCCGTCAACGTTGTCCAGCAGCCACGCGACCTTGGTGCCCGAGAAATAGGGGTCCAGGACCAACCCGGTACTGGACTTGAACATGTCTTCCAGGCCCTGGCTTTTCAGTTCGGCGCAGCGGTCGCTGGTCCGGCGGTCCTGCCAGACGATCGCATTGGCAATCGGTATGCCGGCGTGATCCCAGATGACGGTTGTTTCGCGCTGATTGGTAATGCCGATGGCCCCCACGTCGGATCCGGCGATACCGGCATTGTCCAGTGCCTGGCCAATGGTCGTCTGCAATCCTGACCAGATATCGTCGGGACTATGTTCGACCCAGCCGGGTCGCGGGAAGATCTGGGGGAACTCATTGGACGCGCGTCCGACCACATTAGCGCCATCGTCAATGACCAGTACCGTATTGCCGGTCGTTCCCTGGTCCAATGCCAAAACAAAACGTGCCATAAGTCCTCCTGCGGGGTTGCAGCGTAAATCATAGCAAAACGCCGATAAACAGACGCAATCATCCAACAGCCAGATCAACTGGCCCCGGGCAAACAGGTTGTCGCTGAAAACGGATGCGTCGGACGGTCAGACCGCCAGGGGTACCCCGAAGGACTCGCGAAATGCGATATCGTCGCCATACAGGTAGCGTTCGAATTCGATACCGTATTCGCAATCGTCACGTGGTGCCTGTCGCTGGTGGCGAACCACGCCAATCAGTTCCAATGGCTCTTCGGCACCGCCCAGATTCATAATGACCCGCAGGCGCTGGCCAACGTCAAAATGCCGAACCGCGCGGGCACAGATACCGCCGCTGCTGACGTTTTCGGTCCGGGCGCGTATTGGAGTTTCACGGTCATCCTCGTATTCAAACAACCGGATCATCAGTTCGACAGGGATTCGCGCGTGTCGTCGCTGCGGAAGTTGCAGTGCATCTCGGACAAACCCGGCCAGTTGGCTGCCACTGACAGGACCCGGTACCAGGACATCCTCGTCACGTTTCAACAGGCCGACGCCGCCGCCCATGACCTGCTGGCTGGCCACCAGGATGGCCCGCGCGTCCAGCCATCGGGGCTGGGCAATCAGCTGATCGTACAGACGCAGTCCGGCATCATTACGCTGTCGTGCGTGGATGACGACTACGTCCGGCAGGGTGGGCAGGATACCGGGCCTCGGCAGCTTTTCCGGACGCAACGCCGCCACCCGGCATTCCGAATGGCGAACCAGTTCGGCCAGGTATGTACTGGACCCGCTGACGGTGTCAAAATTGACAACGAGTTTGTTCTTGAAATTAGTCTGCATGTCTCCCCAAACCGTCATTTTCAAACGGCTATTTGATTGTAACCAAGGACCTGGAAACACGCAAAACAATCGTTTGATTGAAATGCGGGAGACGCACGGTTATACACCGATCCTTGCGGATCGACAGTCAAAGCAGATTTTCGAACGAAATCAGGCCAGGGCGTCCAGTTTGGACTGTGCGCGGGAAATCCAGCGGCTGGCTGTATTCTTGTGCAACACGCGCTTTGCAGCAGCTTTGTCCACGCATTTCTGCAGGACAACCAGCTGGGTTGCAGCGGCGTCTTTGTCGCCAGCCTCGACGGCGGCCAGGAATTTCTTGCGTTCGGTACGCAGCCGGCTACGAGAGGCGCGGTTTCGGTCGCGCCGCTTCAAACTTTGCCGGTGGCGCTTCAACGCTGAAGCGTGGTTTGCCAAGTCAATTCTCCTGAGTGGTTGGATGAAACTAGCAAAACAATTAGAATATGCCAAATGACAGAGCGTGTCAAAAACGTCCGCATGCGGACCAGCAGTATTGTCGTCGCGGGCGGAACGCTGGTCAGTCGTGTCCTGGGCCTGGTTCGGGACGTAGCCATTGCCGGGTACTTCGGCGCGGGCGCTGCAACCGATGCCTTTTTTGTTGCCTACCGGATTCCCAATACATTGCGGCGACTGCTTGCCGAGGGTGGTGTGACGGTTGCTGTGCAGCCGGTCTATGCCGAACGGCTCAAGGGTGACGATTCGACGGTTGCCGATTTCGAACGCCGTGTGTTTACGACGGCGCGCCTGTCCCTGTTGGTGATTGTGGCGGTCGGGGTCGTGGCGGCTCCCTGGCTGATCCCTTTGTTTGCTGCCGGTTTCGATACGTCCGGACCGGTCTACGACGATGCCGTCGTGCTGCTGCAGCTGTTGTTCCCGTTTGTCTTTTTCATCGGCCTGATCGGGGTCGGGATGGGAATACTGAACACCCGTGGCCGGTTCTGGGCGCCGGCCGTTGGCCCTGCTGTACTGAACCTGGGACTGATCGCCGGCTGCCTGGTGGCTGCCCGGTTGTCATTTCCCGACTGGCCGCCGGCGGCATTGCTGGCCATTGGCGCGGTCGTCGGTGTTGCCGGGTGGTGGGTATTGATGCGCTGGGAACTGCGGCGTGCCGGTGTCAGCCTGGGATTTGCGTCGCCCCGTGGTGACGCCGGAATTGCCGAAGTCCTGCGCCTGCTGGTCCCTGCCGTCGCAGGGCTTGCTGTGTACCAGTTGCAGGTCGTGGTTGGTACGCAATTCGCCAGCTTCCAGGCAACCGGCGGGATCAGCAGCCTGTTCTACGCGGATCGCCTGGTTCAGTTTCCCCTGGCCTTGATCGCCACCTCAACCGGGGTGGTGATGTTGCCCCTGATGGCCAACCTGCGGGCGATGGACAAGCCCCTGAACGATGCGCTGGGTGATGCATTTTCCTGGGTCCTGTTTCTGGCACTGCCGGCGGCTGTTGGCCTGCTGGTGATCGGTGACCTTGCGATATCGGTCCTGTTCCAGCGTGGTGAATTTGATGCTGCGGCAGTTGCGCGGACATCGGCGGCCGTCGGTGGTTACGCAATCGCAATGGTGCCAGCGTCGTTGAACCGGATCATGCTGCCGGTCTTCTATGCCCACAAGGACATGGCGACCCCGGTCAGGGC
>JBFJWU010000365.1:0-3934 GCA_041623475.1 bacterium
CGCTGGCTGGCGGGCCGTGGTCGGCGCTGTCAGCGGGCGATCAATACAGCTGTGCCGTCAGCGATGCGCTGTACTGCTGGGGACAGCCAGACGGCGGACGGTTGGGGCTGGGCGATCCCGGGTCACCGGTAACGGTGCCAACGGTCGCAGACC
Source organism: bacterium (assembly GCA_041623475.1). GTDB lineage: Bacteria > J088 > J088 > J088 > J088 > JBFJWU01. Next base: position 154 of record JBFJWU010000365.1, read on the forward strand.
CGTCCCCATCGTGGAATACGGTTGCCGCCTCGGCCGCTGAATTTACCTGTGGTGTCCGGGGAGCCGGTGCGCTGTGGTGTTGGGGATCGGGACCGGCAGGTGAACTGGCGAACAACAGCGCATTCCGGGCGGTGCCGGTGGCGGTGAGTTTGCCGTAATAAGACCAGGTTCCGTCATTGACTTGACTTTGCGACCGTCACAGTCCGGTCTTCGAAGTGTTAGCGGATCTTGTTGACTCTCAATTTTGTTTTCAGCCTGCCGACGTTGAGTTCCGACAAAATTCAGGATTTCTTGAGTTTGCCGCGTGTTCCGAAAACATAGAGGTTCATATATCCGTGGGCTGATATCGCTATTCCAAGAATTATTCCTAACAGCAGGATATTGCCATCGCGCCCGTCGAAAGAATATTTTGGTCCCCAAGTCGGGCGTAACGCGGAAGAGCCGAAAATCGCGCAGCACGAAAGTACCAAATGGTCACGACCAGACACGGTACCAATACGAGCGTCGCAATATGAAAGAGCAAAGTGAGTTCCTGGGTCGACTGTACCCGGCTGGCGGCGTCAAGCATCGTCTGGAATCATCGTTTCCAATTGTTTGATCAGTGCGGGGATGTCAGATTTGACAGTCTCGAACAGGATTGGTTAGTCAATCTGTCCGTAGTCGTGCGCGATAATATTTCTTTGCCCTATGATTTCCTGCCATCGAATCTGGGGCGTCGAGTGCCGGAATTCATCTGAGACTCTCTTCGCTGCCTCTCCCAGTATTTCAAGGCTGCGTTCTACGACCCTGTATATCCGCTTGTTGGTTGAGAAAGTTTCCAGGTCGGCATCTGCAACAATTTCGATTGTGTCGCGGGCTGCGTTCAACATGTCCCATAGATACGCGCGATTCGGCTGCGCCTGGTCAGGCGGCATAGAGTATTTCAAGGTCTTTTTGGATCGCCTGTTTGCGATACGGGTTTCGCAGTATTGCGTTTGTTGCGACATCTACGTCACGTCCCCCGAACAGCATTGACAGCCGGTTCCGTAGCCGTATCAACCCCGAAAGAGGCGGTGTTTCGCCGTCCAGGAATTGAACCAGAACGTCAACATCACTGTCCGCGCGGAAATCGCTCCTCGCTGCCGAGCCGAATAACTCGAGCCGGGCAATACCGAATTCCTGGCAAATCCTGGCCAACTCGTCCCGATCAAATTCAAGTTTTTGGTTCATCCCACGTCGGCGCTTTCCGAAGTGCCCTATAAATTCTGATTATAGCCAAACTGTGACCAGATCTAATGTGATGACGGCAGAGTCGATCAAACAAATGCCATCTTGATCGGCAATTTCTCTATTGGAACTGACTTTGTCCGGCGGTCAAATCGTTCCCCGGATTGCTTACCGGCAGTTTCCAAAAGTCGATTTTTTCAGGCGAGGCAGATCTCAATCAGGCGTTCGATAGAATCAACTTCGGGGCTGCGTCTCGTCAGTGAGTGTGCGGGCTCGCTGTCGCTGGATCAGTTCGTCCGGTGTCAGTCGCAGTGCGAGCCAGACCAGTGCCGGGACGATGATGAGGTCGTCGAGCTGGCCCAGGACCGGGATGACATCGGGGATCAGGTCGAAGGGCAGCAGCAGGTAGCCGACGGCCAGCCACAGGGCGGCGCGGGCCAGGACCGGGGTTTCCGGATCAGTCGACAGCCGGCGGTACAGTTGCAGTTCGGCGGCAAATCGGCGAACCAGGTTGCGGGCGCGCAGGCGCCAGTTGGTTGGTTCCTGGTCGGGGTTGTGATCCTGGCTCTGGTCCATGGAGAACATTGTATGGCCCTGGGCCCGCGTTAATCTATTTGTATGAGGATCTTTCGGACGCTTCCACAGGACCGTGTGACCGGGATTCGACCGGGCGGCAGTGCATCGCTGACGATTGGCGGCAGGCGGCGGCGGTTTGACGACTGGGTTACAGAGCCAGCGTTCTCAATCGCGTGCGGGCAATGTGGTCGACGGGTTGACCTGGAGGCTGAGGCGTTGACCCGACATTGTTTTGTTCGGTCGGAACGGCCAACCGTGTTTCCGCAGTTGGTTGCGGACATGTTTGACCGGATTTACGACTGGGGGTGGGATTCGATCTGTCCCGATTGCGGTGCCGGACGGCGAATTGTCTATGGTTGTATCGAGGCCCCTCCGCATTCGTCACAATGGCTTGTGGCGCTGTACGTGATCCTGGAAACAAAAGTCCCGGTCGCGCCGGATGGCTGATTTCAGCACCGATCTGGGGCGGTCCATCGATTCGGATGTGCAGGACGAGGTTGTACAGTTGCTGGTTGCCGACCTGGCTGCCCACCTGGGAGGGCGCTTCCGCATCGGCGGTTCGCCGGCACAGGCCGGTGGTCGGACGCGACTGGTAACGGCTCGTCGCGGTCTGCGCAGCGGGGTCAATATCCGCCTGGTATTCGAAGACTCAACCTGCGTCTGGTCGATAACGCCCGCCAGTCGGATCGAATCGCTGGCGACGTTGGCGGTGCTGTTGCTGGCCGGTGTCGCTGGAATCGCGGGTGTAATCGGGTTTGGTGCCGCATTTACGCCGCGTTACCTGCACTGGTCCGGGATCGTCGGCACGGTGGTGGCATGTGCGGCAGGGGCGCTGGCGGCGTTGACGTTCTGGCGAATGGTGTCGCAGTGGTCGGACCGCCAAATGGACCCTGGCTTGATGACCAGCGTGTCGGAGCGGGTGCGTGATGGCTTGAAACAGTACGCCCTGAATTGCCCGACGTGATCGTGAGTCGCGACAAACCGCCTGTCGTCAGCGGTCAGTCGTTCAGTTGGCCTGATTCAATTGCATCCAGCAAGCCCCCGACACCCGATGTAACCAGTTCGAATACGGTTTCGAACCCGTCATCGCCACCATAGTAAGGGTCCGGAACGTCCTGTTCGGGACCGCCGTGGAAATCCAGCAATTTGACGATCTTGACCTGTGGGGCATCTGCAAAGATGCGCTGCAGGTTGCGAAAGTTGGACTGATCCATGGCGACGAACAGGTCGTATCGGTCCTGGTCGGCTGCTGTTACCTGCTCGGCACGCAGGTCATCAATGCTCAATCCGTGCGCGCGTGCCGTTTGCCGCATTCGCGGATCGGGCGGGTCGCCCACGTGCCAGCCTCCGGTGCCGGCGGAACCGACCGACAGTTCAAGGCCCCGGTCGTGAATCTCCTGGCGGGCGATTCCGTCTGCCAGGGGACTGCGGCAGATATTGCCCAGACAGACAAAGCAGATACGTTTGATCATTTGTTGCCACCTTTGGGTTTTGCTTCCGCTATTTGATCGGCAATGGTGTCGAGCGCGGTTTCCAGCTCCGAGTGCGATAGATAGGCGTGGGGGGCAAGGCGCAGTCGACCGCCGCGAATCTGGGCGATAATTCCGTGCTCAGCCAATTGGCCCAATGTGAAGCCATCGGGAATATCGACGAATGTGTGCGGCCCACTGGGCCAATCGGGATCTGGTAGCGCGAACCGTTCGCGAATCCGGGTCGCCAGCGACATCGCGTGGCTGTGGATCGCGTCGATACCCGCATCCAGGATTGTTCTGATCGCCGCGCCCAGGCCGGCAATTCCCAGCAGATTCCAGGAGCCCGGCTCGTAGCGGCTGGCGTCCTCTGCCAGTTGCCAGTCAATTTCGGCAAAATTCCAGGGATCGCGGACCGAATGCCAGCCGACAACCGTAGGCACGATTCGTTCCATCGCGCGGTCACTGAACGCCGCGATTCCAAAGCCTTCGGGGCCAAGCAGCCATTTGTGGCCGTCGGCGGCGACCAC
>JBFJWU010000366.1:0-3915 GCA_041623475.1 bacterium
CGACCTGCTGCGGGATTCGGATTCGGCCATGCAAAGCCAGATGGAAGCAAGTACCGGCATTCTCGATGCGGTCGAAAGTATGAACAAAATGATGGAACAGGTCCGGTCCGCGACGGCAGAACAGGCCTCTAATTCGCAGCAGATTGTGTCGTACGTCGACGGGATGAAACGCGACACGCTGCAGGTCGCAAACGCCACCCAGGAACAAAAGCGGGGTGGCGAGCTGGTGGTCATCGCGATCGAAAACATTTCGGCGATTGCGGGCGAAAACCTGCGGGCGATGGAGCAACTGACATCCGTGTCCGAGTCGCTGACGCAGACGGCGGAAAAACTGTTCAATACGCTGGCCCGCTATGGCGCCGCCAAATCGGAGGATCCAGAAGCCTGACATGGCGTCGACAGACGACTTACGGGCCTGGGTTACCGAGGTCGCCGGCGGGGGCCTTCGGGCCCGCGAAGAGGCCATGTCTCGCCTGCTGGATGAGCGGCTGGACCCGCTCATCGGATTCCTGCTGGAGACGATCGAACAGGATGACTATGCGCTGAGGAACGCGGCGATCGAGGTCCTGTCGCGGCTGGGGCCGGTTGCCATCTCGGCGCTGTCGACACGGGTCGATTCCATTTCCGAAGCCGGGAAAATGTTTATTGCACCGGCCATTGCCGAGTATCGCGATGCCCGTGTCCTGCCCTGGATGCATCGCTGGCTGGGCAGTGATGATCCCAACCTGGTGGCGACGACCTGCGAGGCCCTGGGCAAACTTGGTTTTGCGGACTCGATTCCGGTGCTGCGGGATGTGGTCGATGCCGATCCCTGGATGGCCGGCCCGGCATTGACCGCAATGGGGCGAATCGGCCACGAATCGGCACTGCCGGAACTGCGCTCGGCCCTGCAGGACGAAGACCTGGCGCCATTCGCGCTCGAGGCGATGGGGATCCTGGGTGATCCCGGTGGCTGGCCGGATATTGCCGCTACCGTCAAGGCGGATCCATCGATGGCTTCCCTGGCCCTGGCCAGTATTGCGCCAGTGTTTCGCCGCCTGGGGCCGGACTCGATCGTCCGCGAGGCTGCACCGTCATCATTGTGGATTGCCGCGGCACGGGGTGGGCTGGAAAAACCCGATTCGCGCTATGCCAGTACACGGATCCTGGGTGCCTTTGGTGACCACGAGGCGATTCCGCGGATGATCGATTTGTACATCCGCGAAGGGGACGACGAATCGATTCCGCTCGAACTCAGCCGCCTGGACGGCGCTCCCGAGATCCTGGAGCAAGCGATCACCTACGAACTGAACGACGAAGAATCCCAGCGCGTTGTGCGACTGCTGTTTGCACTCAATCCCGGTGGCACTGACCACGCGCTGTTTTTCCTGGCGCACCCCAGTCCGGCGGTCCGCCTGGAAATGGTCCTGCATCTGGGGGTGGCCGGCGGCAAGTACCTGGAACCCTTGACCGGGATGCTGGCGGATCCCGATCCGCTGGTTCGCCGGTCGACGCTGCAGACCCTGAAAACGATCTGGAAGGACCCTGAAACCGCCGATGCGATTGCACGCGAAATTGACCTGCAGTCACTGGAGCCGGATGTGCTGGAAAACCTGGCCCAGGAAGCGCCGGACACGATTACACGCCGTATCGAGACGTTCCTGGCGTCGCGGGGCCAGGAACGGGCCCCCGAAGAAGAAACGGTCCTTCTGTACCTGGAAGTCCGCAACAAGCCGGCGGCGATGGTCGGGCGCATGCGTGAAAAGCTCGGTTACAAGGAAATGTCCCTGACCGAGCTGGAGGCGATCTGCAACGTTGCCGGCACCGAAGTGGCCGAACTGCTGGCCGAGATTGCGCTGAACGGGGATCGCGAACTGCGTTACCCGGCGGCAGAGGCACTGTTTCGCCATCCCGACCATACCCGCGAACAATTACAGGCACTGATCCAGCGGTCCCGGGAACCCGGTGTCCTGGCGGTTGCGGCGGCCTGGGTCGAGCTGACCGGCGACAGTCCCGGCCTTGATCTTTTGGCCCAGTTGCCCCCGCAGACCGAACCCCAGGTTGAATGGCAGATCCTGCGGGCGCTCAGCAGCCATGGTTACGAGCCCGCTGCTGAACGATTCGAACGCGCGACCGGTTCCAGTCGCTGGTATGTCCAGGCCGAGGCCCTCCGTGGGCAACTGGCGGTCAACCAGCGGACATCGGCCAGCCTGGCGACTGCGCAGATGGATCCATTGGCGCGCGAGGTGCTGACCGGACAGGCCGAGTCCGCCCTGTGATCCTGGACCGAAATCCATTGCGGGCGACGCCGTCGGACAGTGCCCATTTTGACTTTGATACGTATGTGCTGCTGCGCGAATTCATTCGCGAACGAACCGGCATTATCTACAGTGCCCACCGTCGCGCAGTGTTCGAAAACCGCATCAGTACCCGTATTCAGGCCCTGAACCTGCCGGATGCCGCTGCGTACTATCGATACCTGACATTCCATGCCGCGCGGGACGACGAATTCCTGCAGCTGGCCAGCGTCCTGACCAATAACGAAACCTATTTTTTTCGCGAAGCCACGTCCCTGGAAGCGGCACTGGGCTGGGTTCGGGAACACCGGACAGACGGCGAGCCGATGCGCATCCTCAGTGCCGGCAGTTCCAGTGGTGAAGAACTGTGTACCTTTGCCATGCTTGGCCGGGAACGGGGTGTGGATACATCGGAATTCGAGTTACAGGGTGTGGACCTGGATGTGCGGATGCTGGAAACGGCCCAGGCCGGGATTTACCGGAATAAATCGTTTCGCAACACATCCGCCGAGCGGATCGTCCGGCATTTCCTGCCCGAGGGCGAGGGTCGCCGAGTGCGACCAGCGATCCACCGCTATCTCAGCTTTCGCTGGGCGAACCTGGTCGATGCGTCGACGCTGCGGTTTCCCCACAAATTTGATGTCATTTTCTGCCGCAACGTGCTGATCTATTTTGACCAGGACACGACAGAACAGGTCGCCGCGACGTTGCACGGGATGCTCAAGGACGACGGCATCCTGGTCACAGGCGTGTCCGAAAGCCTGTCGGCGATTCCGTTCCTTTTTGACCCGGAACGGGTCGACGGCGTCGTCCTTTATCGAAAGTTGCCCCTGTGAGCGATAACGACAGGAAGATCCGCGTCCTGATTGTCGATGACAGCACGTTTGTGCGGCGGGCGCTGGTGCGTGTGCTGCGTGACGAACCGGACATCGAGGTTGTTGGCGAAGGGCGGGATGGCCTGCATGCGGTCGACCAGGCCCGCAAGCTGCGTCCGGATGTGATGACCCTGGACCTGCAGATGCCCAACCTGAATGGCCTGGATGTACTGCGCGTCCTGCGCGAAGAACTGCCGACGCGGATCATCATGGTCTCCAGCTTTACCAAGGAAGGGGCCGAAGAGACGTTCCGGGCGCTGGAAGAGGGCGCCTTTGATTTTGTTGACAAGACGCGCGTGCGCAACCGGATGGAATTCATGCGCCTGGGTGCCGCCCTGATCGAAAAAATTCGCCTGGCGGCTGGCAGCGAAGTTGTCGAAAAGATTCGCCAGACCGAAGCCGCCATCGAACCGCCGCCCCCGGTCCCGGAAACCGAGGATTTTCGACCCCGGCCCGAGGGCATTGTTGTCCTGGGGGCCAGCACCGGCGGCCCGCCTGCGGTCCGGCGGTTCATTGGTGAAATGCACCCGACCATGCGGGCGGCAATTGTCATCGTCCAGCATATGCCGCCGGGATTTTCCACCGGTTTTTCCCGTCGTCTCAACCAGGTATCACCAATACTTGTGACAGAACTTGAAGAAAAACAGATTTTGACCGCAGGGCACGCCTATGTCCTGCCATCCGGCAGTGAGCTGACCTGGGAACAGAACGCTGACGGCGATTACCTGATCGACCTCAAAGACGCCGAGCCCGGGCAGCAACAC
>JBFJWU010000367.1:0-3877 GCA_041623475.1 bacterium
AAGTTCTCGTTCAACCTGATCGACGACGGGCTGGTCGGCCAGCAGGTGTTCGCCGGCGAGGCCACCCGGCTGGCCTACATGACGGACGAGGCCGCCGAGGGCCGCGACGCGTTTGTGGAAAAGCGCAAGCCCGATTTTTCCAAATTCCCGCGACAGTATTGATTCCACGGCAGCGGGCAAAAAAAAGCCCGCCACAGTTGCCTGTGGCGGGCGATAAGGCGTAGTGCCTGGAATGGATCAGGTGCGCGGACGAGCTTCGTTTACGCGCATCTGGCGGCCGCCCATTTCCTGCCCGTCGAGGGCTTCGATGGCGGCGTCTGCCTCGGCAGATTCCATTTCAACAAAACCGAATCCGCGCGGACGGCCTGTTTCACGGTCCGTGATCAGGCTGACGCGGCTGACTTCGCCGTGTTGTTCGAACAGAGCGCGGACTTCGTCCTCGCTGGCACTGAAGGGAAGATTCCCTACGTAAATTGATTTTGTCACTCGATTCTCCTTAAGTTTGAATTTGGTGACTGTCCAGAAGTTGCCGGCTTCGCAGACATCCCCTGTGGATGAACGGAAACCTGGCGAGAAAACACAAAATAATGCTGCGTACAGAACAGAGCCCTGCAGGGTGTCTCCAGTCAACTGGCCGCCAAACCTATGGGAATAGAAAAGGGGAGTGAAATGAAACGTCGGGCAGGAAATCTGGCGTGTCGCGTGCTGCGCGGCACCTCTCGTCTAATCTGAGTGAAGCCCCTATATTATAGCATTACGACGGGTTTCCCGTTAATGGCACCGCCAGAAACCAGCGTGGTTCTGGGACAATGGATGAATCAGGATTCGAATAATGGAGGGAACAAATGGCTGACTTGCTGAATTACGACCTGCAGGGGCAAATTGCCATCGTCACGATCGACGACGGCAAGGCCAACGCCGTTTCGCCGGACTACGTTTCGCAGGTCAACGCCGTGCTGGACCGGGCGACAGATCAGGCAGCGGCGATGGTCATTCATGGCCGACCCGGCAAGTTCAGTGCCGGTTTTGACCTGACCGTGATGGGCCAGGGCGGCGATGCCATGAACGACCTGGTTCGGTCGGGCGCACAACTGGCATTGCGATTGTTGACCTGTCCCATACCCGTTGTGATCGGGTGCACCGGGCACGCGATGGCCATGGGGGGACTGTTGTTGTTGTCTGTTGATTACCGGATCGGGGTCCAGGGGGCATTCAAAATCGGCTTGAACGAAGTCGCTATCGGAATGACCCTGCCGTGGTTCGGCGTTGAATTAGCGCGGAATCGACTGGCGCCAACCTATTGCCATCGCGCGGTCGAATCCGCCGAGATCTTTGATCCTGCCGGCGCAGTGGATGCCGGGTTCCTGGATGAGGTCGTCGCCGGGGAGCAATTGTCAGATCGGACACTGGAGGTTGCCGGACGGCTGGCATCGCTGGACGCCCGGGCCCACCGCGAGACCAAACTGCGGATGCGTGACGACGCTGCGCGACGCCTGTCAGAGGCGATCGCAGCTGAGTTCCCGTCCTGATCCGGTTAACTGCCCGTTGGTCGGTGATTGCAGCCCTGGCTGTGATTGCTGCGCCGGTTGTCGCCGACGCCCAGCCGCTGTCGCCGAATCCGCCCGGCTTTGATGTCCCGGGCGGCCAGATATTCGGGTTTCGAATCGGAACTCCTTATGAGCCGTCCGCGGACGACCGGGCGGAAATGCACAGCGGCGGCTATTTCCGCACCGTTTATCCAGCAGCTGCCAGCAAGCCGGCGGACCTGGGACCGGTATCGCTGGTCGTTACGGCCAGGACCGGGACGATCCTGAGCATTTCGACCGAGAACGTCTTTTCCACGACCTGGGAAGCCAACCAGTTTGCCACCCGGTACGCGAACTACCTGCGCGCCCTGACCGGCCTGGAGGGGATTGCCAAAGAGTTTGACTACCAGCGATACCGGCAGGATATCGGTCCGTATCTGCTGACGCTGAATGTGGTGATGAAGGACGACCGAACCGGGCTGATTGTCATGATCAACCTCAAGGACAACCGGGGCAACGATGGTCCGTTGATGCGGCAGGCGGAACGCGAATGGAATGAGGTTTCGCGGGGATACGGCCAGCAGCCGTAGTTGCAACTGCAGCTTCAGTTCTGTGGCTGTTGTTCGAATTCAAGTCCCCGGACACGAGTGAAAAACTGGTGGCCTGGGCAAAAAAAAACGCCGGCCGGGAGGACCCGGGCCCGCGTCACCGCTGATGCTATTCAATTGTAAGGATCAGGCAGCGATAAAGTCGTACTTGCCAAATCCACTGGGCCGCAATCCGTGGATTGCTTTTGGCTGTGGCCGGGCGGTCGCGGGATGTCTTGCGATTGCCTGGACAATAACAGGGTCGCATTCCGGACAATGTCCAAACGCCAGCCGTTTACCGCAGATACAAAATTTGCTGTCATCCTTGACAGCACGAGTCCTATACTCGTTCATCTTCTTTCTCCTTCTTATACATTCGTTCACAGGATAAACAACCTGTGTTAGGAAACTGTTAGCGGGCCCGCTGACGCTATGTGACCGGTTTGGTCATTACCCTGACATATGCCGGTGGCAGGCTGGCCAGGTCCGGCGCAAACAGGAACCGCTCGGATACGTCGTAGTTTTCCAGGCGTTGTCGCAGGCCGTCGTTCCCGATCGAAGCGGGGTTCCAGGCTGGTTGTGGGTGTACGCGAATGGACCCGCCGGGTTTTAACACCCGGTCGAATTCGCGATAAATATCGGCCAGGAGCTCCTCGTCACGAATCCAGACAGTCAGCAACCAGCTGGACAGGATCAGGTCAACCGAAGCATCTTCAAAGGGCAGGTCGTTGGCCCACGCGCCCAGTGCGCGTTCCGTACCGGGCGCATCTGGATTAACGTCGGCTCCACCAGTGACCCGCACCTTGAGCCGGTCGAACCAGCCAAACTTGAAGTCGGTGCCAATTTTGGGGTCGATGCCATAGAAATCGATGCCAGCCTGGACGCACGCCTGGAACATCGAGTCCGACGCAAATGGTGTCAGGCCACAACCGACATCGACGATGACCTTGCCACGCAATTCGTCGAGGACGTGCTCGGCGCTGTTGTTTTCGAAAAATACCCGCCGGTACAGCGAGAACGGTCGGCCCGTACTGATTACCGGCAGGCCCAGCAGGTCAAAAATTGCAGTCTGCCCGCGAACCAGCGCAAAAGTGGATGCGGCCATAACGTCGGTCAGTGGTGATCCCATTGTTGTATCCTTTTGACGGTTTCCACGATGGTATCGGAACTGTGAAGTCTTTGCCGGTTAAACGCGAAAAGGCCGGCGTGCAATGCAGCCGGCCTTTTCGTTTGGGATGGTTGCGGGTTTACCTGGTCAGGCTGACCGCGTAGTCGGAAACGCGGTGGTTGACGTCGCGAACCTTGTCGTAAATCGTTGCCAGTGTCGTCGACGTAACTCGTTTTCCTTCGGCGGCGAGCTCCGGCATGACTCCCAGTCGTTCCATCAGGTCAAATGGGGTCAGTGCAATTGTTTCGTGAATGCCCTGAGCGGTACTTGCGCCCTTGTCGAATGCATCCCGTGCGGCGTGTGCGATCCCTGTCAGTCCATTGTCTTCGGTCATTGTCCCTGCTCCTTGCAAGTTGGCCGAGGTGCCCATTCGCTGCTCGACCGGGTTTGGTGTCAGGTAGAGAATATCAGCTTTGACGCGATGTGTCAACGCGGTGTGTCAAGGCTGTCATGCTCGGAGTCGCTAAGATAACCGCAGGCGGAATTGACATCGTTCAGGAGGAAACATGCGCGCAGCAGACTTTGGTATTCCTGGCTCTGGTACGGTCAGACAGGTCCAGGCCCGCAGATGCACCAAGTACGGACATGGCGTTTCG
>JBFJWU010000368.1:0-3867 GCA_041623475.1 bacterium
GATGTCTGTGCAGTACCCTGGGCAACCCCAACGACGCTGGTAACTGCCTGGGTCAATGAAACATCAGAAAAGACCTGGAACTCGTATGTCAGTACGTCGTTGTCCAGGTCGATTGAATTCTCAACGACCAGCTTAGGACGGAACGTATTTGTGACCAGGAATCCGGCAATTGGTGTTACCGGAACAGGTGGCGATGCCAGTTCATTGCTGACGTTTGCGTAGAAATAGGATGTCAAGGACTGCCCGGAAGTCAGACCGTGTTCATCAGTCGCCTCGCAGGTCCACCAGTATCCGGAATTCTCGACCAGCAACTGGTCGATCTGAACAGCCGTCATCCCGCCTGTGCCTTCCGGTTGCGGATCGCTTTCCCAGACCAGAGTGTCTGTGTCCGAATCGGAATACACCCTGACAACATACGTTATGGTGTCCCCGTCAACATCACTGGCGTTCACACAACTGAATGTGGGCTCCAGGCTGCCGACGATCTGCCCGTCGGCCGGATTATGGGTCGCAGGTACCGTCGGTTCGTCATTGACCGTATTCACGAACAAGGCAATGCCTGGCGACCAGTCGGAACTGGCTCCAAAGTTGTCCTGTGCCAATACCCGCGCAAAATACCAGGTATTGTCAGACAGTCCACCAAAGCCCGCTGCGGGCAGACCATTTACGACTTCCAGAGCTTCTGCGAAGGACGTGGACCGGTCTAACTGGAACCGGTACACCACGGGATCGTTCTCTGGATCTGAAACGCTGGTTGACATCAAATTAATGTTCTTTGCTGTAATTTCCTGCCCATCAAAATGGGATGTCAGCAGCGGCTGCGACGGTGGCTGGTTGGCCAGATCAACGAAAAACGACTGGATCGTCGTCCACGCGCCGGCCAGGCCATGTTCGTCAACGGCCTGGGCACGCCACCAGTACCAGGTATTGTCTTGCAGTTCGTCAGTCGTGAAACTTGCCGACATCGATAGCGTCGACGCCTGAACCACCGTCGAGCAGGCCGCATCTGCGCACAGCTCGAATCGGTATGACACGGCGTCGCCGTCAATGTCGGTGGCCGTTCCAGTGGACAACACTGGTGTCAACGTCGCTACCTCGGCGCTATCCAGCGGACTGGCTGGCGACACCGATGAAGGCGCATCGTTGGTTGTGTTGACGAAAAAGGAGACAGGGGCAAGCCAGGGACCGGCATCGTAGCCATCATTCGCCTGCGCACGCCACCAGTACCACGTGTTGTCCGACAGCGGTTGCGAAACGATCCAGTCCGAAGTTGTCGCACCTTCAGCCACACCCGAAACAGTGGTCACAACACTGCCAGAGGACAACGACGCATCCGCATAGACTTCAAATACATATGTCAGGACATCCGTACTCACAGGATGCGGTGCATTGTTGACTGACAGGTCAGGTTGAACGGTCGCGACTTCAGAGCCATCCGCAGGCAAGTTCACCGCCGGGGCGCCCGGACTCGACTTTACCGTCGGATCACTGCCGTCTGCCTGTTCCTGCAGGTTCGTCCGGCCATCGTTGTCATCATCGTCAGTTGGCTGGCTGGGCAGGTCACAATCTGTTGCACTGCCCCCAAACCACATCAACTCCCAGGCATCATCCAGGCCATCCCCATCGCAATCGGTCCCGATTGAAACCAACCCCGACGCCAACGGACCAGCGCTGCCGCCATCTCCGTCGTAGGCAGTTGCCACACATCGGACCGTGTCACCGCCAGCGAAATGGTTGCCGTCGACTGTTGGGCTGTTTCGGTCGATGGAACTTCCGTTGATCTCCCAGTCATACACAGCAAATGCGAACGGGGAATCCTGTGGGACATCGGAATAATTAAGGTTGCAGGTGATTGTATCGTTGGTCAGGTATGGCCCTGTTCCGATATCCGGAACAATCGTCGGGTTAACATTCAGAACTGTAAACGAAGACGTCCGTACAAAAGATGTATCATCGTCACGAACAAGGATTCCAACCGTGCTGACACCGTCATCACCCGTCGGACAAACAAACGGACTGCCACCGTTGATTGCTTCGAAAACACCGTCTCCGTCACAGTCGTAGTCAAATAGAACCGTATCAAATGGATCGGTTGCAGAAATCGAAATCTGCACTGGGTCGTTCTCGTTAACAGGACCATTATTGAAAAGGGTCGTTACGGTCGGCGGTACGTTGTCAAATGTAACGACAGTTGCACTGGTGACATCCCCGACATCGTCCCGCACCCGAACGGTCGCCAGGATCGCCCCATCGTTCTGCCCGGTGTACAGGCAATTGTAGGAAGATCCGGCACCAAGTATCTCCCAGGTACCGTTACTGTCACAATCGTAATCGTACGCCAGGCTGTCGTACGGATCATTTGCGACAGCAAAAACATTAAAGACACCGTTGCCTTCTGGTTTCGGTCCATTGTTGGTCACACTTGTGATGGTCGGCAGCACATTTTCTACCGAAACGACGGTCAACCCCGTCGATGTCGATAGCCCATCGTCCGCCCTGACCACAACTGTGAACGTGCCCTGATCGACCGGTCCGTATCCGCAACTGTATGACGCGCCCTGGCTGAGCACCTCGAACGTGCCGTTGTTGTCACAGTCATAGTCATAGACCAGCGAATCAACAGGATCGCTGCCGTTGGCAGAAATCAAAACAGTTCCACTGCCTTCGGCGACGGGGCCCGAATTGGTCGGGGCGACAACGGGGGGCACGTTCAGAACCGTAACAATTGTACTGCCCAGAGTGGCCGTGTCATCATCGCGGACCTGAACATTTATGGTCATTCCACCGTCGTTGCCAGCCGTGTATGGGCAATTGTAATCGGCTCCGGCATCGAGCACCTCAAAAAACAGATCGCCATCACAGTCATAGTCAAACTTCAACGGATCGAACGGATCAGTGGCCCCGATCGAGATCCAGATGTTTCCAGTGGATCCCTCGTTAACTGGTCCAGTATTCGACACGGATGTGACGGCTGGCGGAACATTTGCGACGCTGACACCGATCGCCTGTTCGACATCGGCAATATCGTCATTGACCCTGACCCGCACCAACTGCGTGCCGTCATTTCCGGCCGTACACGTGATCGTGCCGTCAAGGTCCCCGACCACATCACCGAAGTCGGCATAAGAACCATTGCCGTCACAGTCCGCGTCGTACGTCAGCGAATCGTGCGCATCGGTTGCCACAACACTTACGTTGTACGACTCGCCCTCGTCAACGCCACTGTCGGCATTTACAGATGAAACCACGGGAACAACGTTATATACCGAAACAGATGTGGAACCTGTCACCGAAGCAATGTCGTCACGAACACGGACGCCGATGCTGATGCTGCCCTGGTTGACCGAACCATAACCACAGGAATAGCTGTTCCCGGCTCCAACCACCTCGTACGTACCGTCGTCGTTGCAGTCGTAGTCATAGACAATCGGATCAAACGGATCACTCGCAGCAATCACAACGTCAACGGTCCCTGATCCTTCCGACACCGGACCATCATTGGTCACGGACGCGATCGTCGGCGCAACATTCAGGATTGTCACTCCGTGAACCGCCGTCGTCGAGTCTACGTCATCGCTGACGCGGACCCCGATCAAGTACGTACCCTGGTTCGCGCCGTTCACCGGGCAATTGAACTCATTGCCCCGATTGAGGTATTCAAACGTGCCGTCGTTATTGCAGTCATAATCGTAGACCAGTCCGATGTCAAAAAGGTCCGTCGCGCTGACTGTCAGGGTCGCTGTCGAATTGCCTTCATTAAATGGTCCGTTGTCGACGACCGGCCCCACCGAGGGTGCTTGATTCAAGACAGTCACAGAGACGGTCGAGACGGCCGATGCGACCCCATCCCGCGCGCGGACATTTACA
>JBFJWU010000369.1:0-3863 GCA_041623475.1 bacterium
AAATCTTTCATTTCCTGCTCGATGATGGTGTTTATTTCTTCTGAATGCATCACCGCTTTCGCTGATTCAATATTCAAACCAACAGTCTCGGTCCTGACGGATCCAAGCAGCACCATTAGTTTAACAAAAATTTTCCTTGATGACGCAATACGTCAAGGATTCTGAAGGATCAACTCCAGGGCGGCACGAGCGGCGTCGTCGGGGACCGGCACCGCAAAGCCGAACTGTGGATCAGGATCCAGACCGCCCAGCCGGTTGATCAAAGCATATCGGACCTGACCCTGTCGGACCTTTTTGTCGGTCTGGCTGGCGTTCAGCACCGCATCGACCGGGAAACCCAGGTCGCAGCGGGTCGGCAAGCCGATCTGCTCCAGCAGGCTGGACAACCGTTGCGATGCGTCGGCTGGCAGGCCGCGAACCGTTTCCGCCATGCGGCATTCCGCAACCATGCCGATCGCAACCGCCGCACCGTGGGCCAGGTCATAATTGGCCAGCAGTTCCAGCGCGTGGGCGACCGTATGACCAAAATTCAGGATTTGCCGCAGGCCGCCTTCTTTTTCGTCCTGTTCGACAACATTCGCCTTGATGCTGATGTTCCGTGTCACCAGCTCGGTCAGGATATCCGTGTCCCGCGCAAAAATTGCCGGCAGGTTATCGGCCACAAAATCCAGCAGGCTGGCATCGGCAATTGCACCGTGCTTGACAACTTCAGCCAGGCCGTTGCGCAGTTCGTCATCCGGCAGGGTCGACAGGACGTCGACATCAACGATGATTGCCCGGGGTGGATGGAATGCGCCAATCAGGTTCTTGCCGGACGGGATGTCGATCCCGGTCTTGCCGCCAATCGAACTGTCGACCATCGCGACCAGCGACGTCGGCACCTGAACGACGGGAATGCCCCGCAGGTACGTCGCCGCGCAAAAGCCCGCCAGGTCACCGACAACGCCCCCACCCAGGGCAACGCAATAGCCGTCGCGGCCAATGCCAGAGTCAATCCAGTGGTCTTCAATGCCGACCTTCTGCTGGCGGGATTTTGACGCCTCGCCGGCGGGAACCACGGACTGGTTAATCGAACGGTTTGCCAGCCCGGATCCCAGGCGGTCCCCGTAGTGGGCG
Organism: bacterium; assembly: GCA_041623475.1. GTDB lineage: Bacteria > J088 > J088 > J088 > J088 > JBFJWU01. The sequence continues at coordinate 1,117 of JBFJWU010000369.1, forward strand.
ACGACATTATCGTCGGTGACCAGGGCAACTCGTCCCCCGACCGGGAACACCAGATCCCACAAAGCGGGATCCGCCAGTATCCCGGCGCCGACGTAGACTGGCGTCCGCCACTGGCTGCCGCCTTTCATCGTCAAGGCCGGAATCACGTCAGGATACTCCCGTTTTTACTTGCCAGGACCGGAATGGGCGTCCAGGATCTGCATCGCGGACTTCAAAGCGTCCAGAAGCTGCGGCAGTCCGGGGCCGGGAATCAGCACGTTATGGCGCCGCCCGCCGGATTTTTCGCTGATTTTCAAGTAGGTGCCGTTGGCGTTGGACTTCAGGTCGATATAGAACATTTTGTGCTCGATGGGGAACTGCAGACTGTACAATTCCTCATCCACGCAAACGTTCCTTCCACGGCCGCACCCTTTGGCGCCGCCCGTCCCTCAAGAATGTTAATTAATTACTGCTGGGCGAAGAAGCTGTCGACGACTCGATCGGCTTCAAAAACGACAACTTCACCGTCGCCAAATACCCACTTGGTGATTGGCGGCGACCCAACGGGTCCGATTTCCTCGGACGGATCACCCTTGGTACCCTGGACTTCGGCCATTGTAATGCCGCGTTCCACCGTACCGTCGGGTGTCGTCAATGCCTGAAGGCCCTGGGCCACAACCCACGTCGTTGCCGGCGCAACCAGGACAAACAGAACCCAGAAAAGGACTTTTCGATTCATATTCAAATCGTATCAGAAGCCGGGTTACCGGTCAATGATAACGGCGTCGCACCACAGGCAGGATCAGCGCAAACAGGATAATCAATGGCAACGAACCATCGGCGCTGCCGCTGGCCGCGCTGCAGCCACCACCACCGCCACCCTCGCCGGCTTCGAGCATGACAAACGGTATTTCCATCTGGTTGGTCGAAATACCGTCGTCCTTGAGCACCGTTACGAATACTGTTTTCTGTTCCCCGTCACCCCAGCCGGTTTCGTTGTCTGGGACCTTGAAGACAATCGATCCGTCTGCCCAGCTGATCACCTCGGCTTCCTGAATGTCGCCACTGGCACCAATAATCTGCAGACTGCCAGCTGTACCGCCAAAATCAAAGCCGTAGGCAACGGCATTGCGCCCGTTGGACAACTGCGTCGGCATCACCCGGCTGATCGTCGGACTGTCCGGCAGCGGCTGGATCGACCCGTCAAAAACCGGATAGACCGAGTAGCTATGGGCGGTAAACAGGTCAAAGTAAAACGGAATGACCTGCGTCGTGATGTCGATAATTGAATTAACAATTCCGCCACCGGCGACCAGATTCCAGACGGACTTGAAGATCGTCGTAATCTGGGTCATCGTCCCGTTGTTACCGCTGATATCGTCTGTGTAGTCGCCAAACCGCGATTCCATATGGTTTTCAATGGCTGGCAGTACCGCGAGGAACACGTCGTACATGCTGTCGATGGTCTGGATCCGGTCACGGGTATTAACCGTCGACCACACGGCCTCGAACGACTGCCCCTGGATCAGGTTATCCGCCATAAAATTAATGAAGCCGCCGGCGTGGGGAAAATAAATAGCTGAGATATCACCGGCAAGCGCCATCATCATCGTCCACGAGGCCCACGCATTGGCAACCATTGCCATCCGCGCGGGCAGGATCGACCACAACTCATTAAACGGGAAGTCGAACTGGAAGCCCTTGTAGATGTGCATCCGCCCGGCCGACAGTCCGTTGGACAATGGCGTTTCCGTCGGCGGCACCGTTTCGACACGCGGCGGGAAAATACTGATGTCCAGCCAGCGCTCTTTGCCAGCAATATAGGTCGTCGTGTACTGGTCAGGATCGCCTTCAAACTCGGTACGCTGCACGCCGGCAACATAATGAGCCATTTTAGGGTTATAGATCGTAATCGTACCGTCGCCATTGTTCTGCGGGTACGCCATGTCATAGTCATACGACACGCCCTCGGGACGCAGGCCAGAACTTGTGTCCTGCTGGCGATCCGGCAGGCGCCCGGCGATGCGCTTCATGCTGTCGATCGTTATCTGCGCCGAAATGACAAACAGGTCCGGCGTCATTTCGTATTTGATCGGGATCCGTGGATCCAGTGTCTTGACATCTTCGATGGCACCGACCAGGTCCGGGAACAAGTCGTGCTGGAGGATTTCCTCGGCCACCATCGCCCGCTGGTCCACGGTACTGTCAAACAGCAGCGGATTCATCAATGTCATCGCCAGGGCGGTTGACCTGGCATTGATGACCATCCCGGATTGCTCCGGAACAAAGGGGCTGAGGATTTCGCTGTTCAGCCGCTCGGGGAAAAAGTAGCCGTAGTAAATAGGGGTTTCGGAATCGTCCTCGTGGGACACAAACGCGAACCGGTTATCGTCAATTTCCGGGAATTCGGCAACAAACCGTCCGTCCGAATCAACCGGATAACGGCCAAACCAGGTCTGGACCTGCAGGTCGCCGAGGATACCGGTATCCGGCAATCGCATCTGCACGACACCATCGCTGCCCGACTTGTCCAGCCCGGCCCGTTCAAGCATCGACGGACCATTTGCACAGCCCGCTATTAATCCCGCAGCAAGAACAGCACCAACTCTGGTAATCGAACCCATGGAATCCCCCCCGGGACGTGGTTTGTCACCGGCACGCCACTAAGTCTGCAGCGCAGCGGATACAACTATTTCAATCTACTGACGATACTAGCACACAAACGTGCGTTTGTCAATAGTCAAGCACCCCCCACCCGGCCTGAAAAA
>JBFJWU010000370.1:0-3857 GCA_041623475.1 bacterium
ACCTGGTCTTCGCCGACCGGAACAACATCGGCCTGGTAGATGATGATATCAGCGGCCTGCAGCAATGGATACCCCAGAAACCCGTACGTCCCGAGGTTCTTGTCCTGCAGGTTGGCAATCATATCCTTGTAACTGGGCACCCGTTCCAGCCAGGACACAGGCGTCACCATTGATAGCAACAGATGCAGTTCAGCGTGCTGCTTGACATCACTTTGCCGGAATATTGTTGACTGCTCGGGATCGATCCCGACGGCAAGCCAGTCGCGAACCATATCTGTCACGTGGCCCTGGATGGCACCGACGTTCTCGTACTCGGTGGTCAGCGCGTGCCAGTCAGCAACAAAGAAAAACGCCTCGCCGTCCTCCTGGACCCGCAGCCATTCCTGCAGCACCCCAAAGTAATGCCCCAGGTGCAACAGGCCGGTCGGCCGCATTCCGCTGAGAATTCGTTTTGTCACCCGTCAGCCCAGTCCGATCAAAAACAGAAACATCGATTGTACCGGCTGAATCACGTACCGCCACAGGAACCCTGGTGGCAGCAGCATAATCAGTCCGAACACGATCAATAATCCGTAGCGTTCCAGCTTTCCATATTGACGGGCCATTTCCAGCGGCAGCAACGCATAGGCGACCCGACTGCCATCCAGGGGCGGCAGCGGAATCAGGTTAAACGCCATCAGCGCGATATTAATCGCGATTCCGTACACGCACATCAAAAACAGCGGCACCATCACCCGGGTCGCCAGGGAACCGGTCTCCATTGCGTCCGGCGCAGTGACTTCCGGCGCAAACAGCAGGAACATGTGGATTCCGATTCCAGCCACAAGTGCCAGTGCCAGGTTGGCTGCAGGGCCGCCCAGGGCAACCCACATCATTCCCCGGCGGGGATTTTCGAATGCGGCGGGATTGACCGGGACCGGTTTCGCCCAACCAAAAAAAACGTGCCCGGAAAAGAATAGTTGGGCCGCCGGAAACAAGACGGTACCCACCGGATCAACGTGCGCGATCGGATTGAGTGTCAATCGTCCTGCCGCCTCGGCCGTCTGGTCCCCCAGCCTGCGGGCAACCCAACCGTGGGCCACCTCGTGCAACGTCACGGCCAGCAGGATCGGCAGGGCCTGGATGGCAAATTGTTCCATCAGTCGGCCTGTACTGCGGCCAGTATCTGCCCCGGCGCCATTGCCACCTGGACCTGTTCGCCGGAATCCATCCGCTTCAACTGGACAACACCGGTCTGGCGATCGTCCGAGCCACGAATCAGGACGGCGGCGGCATCAACATTGTTGGCTGCTCGCATCTGGGCCTTCATACTGCCTTTGTGCAGGAAATGGATCGCCGGCACCCCGGCCGCTCGCAATGCCGAAACAACCGCCAAGCCTTCGATGCGGGCCTCGTCGTCCAGGGCAATCCAGGCGACGGGTCGCGTTGGCTCCGGCTCTGGAAATGCGTCCGCTGCGGCCAGCAACAGCCGCTCATAACCAGCCGCAAAACCAAACGCCGGAGTCGCAGATCCGCCAAAATCCTCAATTAACGTATCGTAGCGCCCGCCGGCGCTGATCGCGTCCTGGGCACCGAGCGCCGTCGAGGTAATCTCGAACACGGTCCTGGTGTAGTAATCCAGCCCCCTGACCAGCGACGGGTCCAGTTCCCAAGGCACGCCCAGCGTGTCCAGGCCACCACAAACCTTGTCAAAGTGTTCACGAGAGCCCGGATCCAGGTAATCCAGGGGTTTCGGCGCATCTGCAAACAGCTTTCGACAGTCCGGTACCTTGCAATCAAGCATTCGCAGGGGATTAATCTGGCGACGCTGCCGACAGTCATCGCAAATGACCGAATCATTGTCGGTCGCATATGCCACCAGGGCCTGCTGGTAAGCGGGCCGCGACGCGCTGTCACCGATCGAATTGACCTTGACCTGGAAATCCGTTATACCCAATGCGTTCAACAACTGAACATTCAGGCCGATCACCTCGGCATCCAGTAACGGGTCCGGGTTACCAAAGACCTCTACGCCCAGTTGGAAAAACTGACGCTGCCGACCCTTTTGTGGCCGTTCGTAACGGAACATCGGCCCACGGTACCAAAGGCGCAGTTCCTCGCCGGACCCGATCAACTTGTGCTCGACAACGGCCCGGGCAACACTGGCCGTACATTCCGGGCGCAGGACCAGTTGCCGTCCGCCACCGTCCTCAAGCGAGTACATTTCTTTGCGAACGATGTCAGACGACTCACCAACGGTTCGTACAAATACGTCCCGGCTTTCGAGTACCGGGGTTCGGATTTCGCTCAGTCCCGCACCGGCAAACACGCCGTGGGCGACCTGTTCCAACACGTTCCAGCGAGGCGAATCGACCGGCAGGATATCCGGCATTCCCTTGACGCCCTTGGCGGCCATCAGGAACACCCTGCTCGTTTGGCGGAAGCGCGCCGGACACCGGTCCGCGCACATCCCGTAAGTACCTTGAGTGACACTGATTTTTTCTCCGGAGGGTAAGTGGGATATTGTACCAAACGGAAGCCGGTGGGGGACTGGCGCCTGGGCCCCCTCGCCGTTGCCAGAATGACGGTCCACGCATCCTGGATCAGAAGTGTTCCACTACCGGGACATGGCCGGCATGCCGCAATCGGTCGACGCACTGCGTCAAGTAAGTTATTGAAAACACTGGCTTTTCTTGACGCACACCCCTCAGACTGATATAATCCTTTTCAGGCTGGCGTGGAAGAAACAGTGTTTGACTGGGTCCCCCGGTAACGGTTCCGACGATTCAGCAAACATCGTTTGCTCTGCACAGCCATTCTTTTCATACACATCATTGTGGAGGTGGTGCATGTTTGCAGTCGGGGATCTTGCCTTTTATCCGAACCAGGGCATCGGTCGAATCGAAAAAATCATTACCCAGGAATTTGACGACATCAAGCAGAGCTTCTTTGTTCTGCGAATCCTCGAACGCGACATTACCGTAAAGATCCCTGTTGACCGGGCTGAAGACCTGGGAATGCGGGAAATCCTTCCAGAAACAGAAGTCCCGCAGATTTTCAAGATCCTGCGCAAGAAGAGCACCATTGGTTCATACCGGACCTGGAACAAACGCTTTCGCGAATATACACAGAAACTGAAATCCGGAAGCCCGTTTGAAATCGCAGAAGTCCTGCGTGACCTGCTGCTGCTGCAGGATTCCAAAGAACTCAGCTTTGGCGAGCGCAAGATGCTGGAGCAGGCTCGCGGATTGCTGGTCAAAGAGCTGGCCTTTGCGATGGAGTCAACCGAGGACGACCTTGAAGAGGAAGTCAACCGGGTTGTTTACGGCAAACGCAAAGCCCGCGAGATGGCCAGTAACTGACCAAGCCTGGCAACTAAACTGTTAGAACAACTCCGCCTGTGGATGGTCGCCCTGTTGCGACCCTGCAGGCGGTTTTTTTTTTGCCCCGGGGCCAGCTTCGGGACATTTGATCGGCTGACCTAATCTCCCGGAGGCAACACCCGGTCAGGCTCATCACCAGCGGCCAGCGCGGCCTTGACCTTACCCTTGATCCGCGATTCGATCTGTCGAACCCGTTCGCGACTGACATCAAATTCGTCCGCCAGTTCCTGAAGTGTTTTCGGTTCGGGTGATAACAGGCGCATTTGCATAATCTCCTGTTCCCGGTCCGAAAGGTTCCCCATCACATCGGCCAGTGCCTTGCGGACCAGTTCATCTTCCTCGGACCCTAACAGGAGCGTTTCCGGGTCATCGAGGTTACCCGCAAACAGCTCGACCATCGCGGTATCCCCATCGTCTCCGACAGGCGCATCCAGGCTGACATCGCTGCGCTTAACGACCGAGACAATGGCTTCCTCAGACACATCCAGTTCTTCA
>JBFJWU010000371.1:0-3854 GCA_041623475.1 bacterium
CGGTCCTTCAGGATCTCCACCGAAAAACGTGTGTTCTTCAATTGTTGGTCGGCTAACTCAATACAGGTCGATGCAGATCCGGCAACGCACGCGGCGTTCTGCCATTTTTCAACCGCCACGGCGTTATTGTCGGACCGGGCGTCTGCTGCGGCCTCAATACAGGCTGTGGCGTCGCCGCGATTACAGCGGCGTTCATCAATCGGCCCAGCTAATGCGGTCGCTGGGGAGAGCAACATCGCGATCGCCAATGCGATTGGTCGAGAACAAACCATGCTAGACGACAATATTTTCTCGATATTTCCCATTTGGATGCCGAATCATTGGTTGAGCCGAAGAAAACTTTCCGAAAACCCAAATAAAACGTCTGTTATATATTTAATCAGATCGTTTTGTTTTTGTCTAGCAACGACTTACTGGAATTTGTCGCGCCTGCCGGTCGGGTCGCACGCATCAGTAAATGTCCGATTGCGAGACTGTAGGACCATACGCCAGTTGCTTCGCTGAGTTTGCCAACAGTTATCGGTCGACTAAACTAACTGAATTGCCCGTAATCGACAGGGGATCCCAATTGCGACTGGTAACGCGTGCTGATTTGGACGGACTGGCCTGTTCAGTCATTATCACGTCCAACGAAAAGATTGACGAGATCAAACTGATTCATCCACAGGAGATCACGGATCGGACCGTTGAAATCTTCGATACAGATATCCTGGCGAACGTCCCGTATCATCCCAACTGTGGCAAATGGTTTGACCATCATTTACAGACCGATAACAATCCAAAGCCACCCCCTGATTTTGACGGTGTTTTTGGATACGCTCCTTCAGCGGCGCGGCTGGTCTTTGATTATTACGGTGGCGAAGAAAAGATGCCTCATCTGGTGGCATTGGTCAAGGAAACGGACCGACTGGATTCGGCCAGGCTGGTTCCAAAGGATGTCAGTGATCCTCAGGGGTTTATCCAGCTGGGGTTCACGATCGATGGTCGAACAGGCCTGGGAACCTTTCAGGCCTATTTCCACTTGCTTAATACACTCCTGAAGACAGAGCCGATCGAAGAGATCCTGAAGCATCCAAAGGTTCAGGAACGGGTTGCGCAGATTCGTGCCGACGATGCGGATTTCAAGGCCGCCCTTGAGGCCCACAGCCAACAGGACGGGAATGTGATTTTCACTGATTTCCGCGATGTAGAAACGGTGCCCAAAGGAAACCGGTTCCTGATCTATACGTTGTACCCTGAAGCGAACGTTTCGTTGCGTGTCCATTGGGGCCCGGGGAAACAGTTTGTCGTCGCAGCTATCGGACACAGCATCTTCAACCGGACCTGCAATACGAACGTCGGGGAACTGTGTGCCCGGTTTAGCGGTGGCGGTCACAAGGGAGCCGGGACCACGCCGCTGCGGGTCGATGATCCTCAGGCAGCCATTGATGAAATCATTACGGAGTTAAAAACGAATGGATAAACACGAAATTGATCGCACGATAAGCAATATTGCCAGGGATCTGGTCCCATTGGGACGACGCAGGTTCTTGCGAACGGGCGTTGCCGCAGCGGCAGCGGGTGCGGTTCTGACGCAAACCGGCTGCTCACCTGCTCCCGGTAAGCCACGGCCGACTGGTGTCTCAATCATGAATGACGTTGAGTTGTCCATGTTCGAACGGCTCGTGCCCGTAATCCTGCCCGCCGGGGTGGAGAACGATCTGATACCCGTTTCCAGGGTGCCGGTGCTGGAAAACCTGGACAAAGTGTTCGAGCATTTTCCGACAAAACTGCGTAACGATTTTGCCACCGGATTAAAGTTGTTTCATTACGGATCAATTGTCCTGGGTTTGCATTTGAAGACCTTCCTGAGCCTGGACGATGAAGCGGCTCTGGCCTATTGCCGGCGCTGGGAATCCGGTAATGACATACAGCGAGGCCTGATGGGTGCCATAAAACAACTGATTTTCATGAGTTACTGGCGGGAGCCGGTGACCTGGGGGCCGATTGGTTACGAGGGGCCGTTTACTGTCCCGAACGGGGTCCCACGATTAGGCAATCAGCCGAGGCCAGCGACGTGAGCGCGCCCGAACGCGATCCGCTCGCACCCCTGAATGTCACAACAGCCCGGAATATTGAACCCGGCGAGCAAAAACTGGACGTCGATGTCGTTATTGTTGGCTCGGGCGCGGGCGGGTCGGTGGCGGCATATGAACTGGCTGCGGCCGGCCGCAGCGTTGCGCTGCTGGAGGCAGGACCGTACGTGCCTTCGTCTGAGTTTACCGAGAAGTACCCGGAAATGATGGAACTGCTGTATCAGGATCGTGGTGCCCAGACAAATACAACCGGGGATGTCGTCGTCCTGCAGGGCAAGTGCCTGGGGGGCTCAACGGTCGTGAATGCAGCTGTCGCATTCAGGACCCCAGACCATATCCTGGAGCATTGGCACGATGACTTCGGCTTGAGCGATATGACACCGGAAACGCTGGATCCATATTTCAGCCAGGTTGAGGGCCGGTTGGGAATTCACGAAAACCTGCCTCACGAAATCAGCCTGAACAGCCAACTGCTGGTCGACGGATGCAATAACCTGGGATTTTCCAGCAAGCCTGTATCTCGAAATATTCGCAATTGTGCGCTCAGCGGGTTCTGCATTGCCGGTTGCGCTTCAGATCGAAAACAATCGATGCTGGTGACCTATATTCCCTGGGCTATTGAGGCGGGTGCACAGGTTTTCTGCGATACACGGGCCACGGAAATTCTCGTTTCCGGAAATCGCGCCAACGGAGTGCGGGCCCGGACCGTTGACCCGAAAACGGGGCAGACAGTTGCGACTTTGACAGTTAACTCAAAGGTCGTGATTCTGGCAGGTGGCGCCGTTCAGACGCCATTGTTGTTGCTGCAGAATGGATTGGCGAACAGCAGCGGGATGGTTGGCAAGAATTTTGCGTGCCACCCGTCGCTGGGAATCCTCGCCGAGTTTCCCCGGGAGATCAACGGCTGGCGTGGCGCAACGGTAGGAACGTATTGCGACGAGTTCGAACATCCGGACAAAGGTGGTTACATTTTTGAAGGCGCGATGACCGGGGCCGATTTCATGGCACTGTTCTCGCCGGGTATTGGAGATGCCCACATTCGCTATATGACAAACTTGAAGAATACCGCGGGGATGATTTCGCTGATCCATGATCGCAATGTCGGCGAGGTTCGGTTGACGGAAGACGGGGGCAAGGAAATTCACTACGGCATCGCGGTCGAGGACCTTCCGACGATTCGTGACTGCCTGCGTGACGGAGCCAGGATATTTTTTGCAGCGGGTGCGACTCGGGTTATTGTCCCATCCTACGAGCCAATCATGATTGAGTCTGTTGACCAGATTGACGCGGTCGTCGATCGATTGACCCTGGCACCATTGACAATGCACTACACGTCGTATCACCCGCAGGGCACCTGCCGAATGGGATCAGATCCTGCCAATTCGGTCGTCCAACCGACCGGCGAGACCCACGATGTCGATGGCCTTTTCATCGCAGATGCCAGCTTGTTCCCGACGTCAATTATGGTTAATCCGCAGGTTACGGTGTATACACTGGCGACGCTGATAGCGGAAAAGATCAATAACCGTGCGGCTGAATTGTTTGGCGCAAACTGATTTCTATCCCAGAGTTTGAGTGATGTTTGGAGCGCTGCAACTAATCGGGTTGGTTGCATTTCCCTGGGCCACGTTGTGGATGGAGCAGCGTTTCCGCTTCGCTGAGATTCTCAGTCCGGTCGTGTTGTGTTACGGGGCGGGAATCCTGGTTGCAAACATACCGGGGTTAGACCTGGACCGGGGGGTGACCGAGATCGTTACAGAAGCAACAGTTCTGTTGGCC
>JBFJWU010000372.1:0-3849 GCA_041623475.1 bacterium
CCTATCCATTTGAGCGACTCCGACAGTTGCTGGATGGCATCGCCGGACCCGCCCGGATAGAGCCGATACGGTTGACCATTGGCGAACCACAGCATCCACCACCAGAAATCGCCCTGGCCGCGTGGCGCGACGCGATCGGCAGCGTTGGCAATTACCCGCTGACACGGGGTGGGGCCGCGGTACGGGAAGCGATCGCCGGCTGGCTGAACCGGCGCTACGGGTTGAACGGGGACGCCCGAATCGATGCCGAAACCCAGGTGCTGCCTGTCAACGGGACACGCGAAGCCTTGTTTGCTTTTGCGCAAGCCATTGTCGATGGCGGTGTTGTCGCGATGCCCAATCCGTTTTATCAAATCTATGAAGGCGCCGCGATTCTTGCTGGCGCTCAGCCGGTGTTTCTACCATGCCGTGCCGCCGACGGATGGCATCCTGATCTGGACGCGATGTCACCGGGCGAATGGTCGCAGTGCCAGTTGGTCTACCTGTGTTCGCCGGGTAATCCGACCGGGGCCGTACTGGACACGTCCTGGCTTGACCGGTTAATAGCCCTTGCAGACCAGCATCAGTTTGTTATTGCCGCGGACGAATGTTACAGCGAGATCTATCCAGCGGATGGGCCCGCGCCTCTGGGCCTGTTGCAGTATTGCGCTCTGACCGGGCGAACGGGATATGAGCGGATCATCGTTTTTCACAGTTTGTCGAAGCGGTCCAACCTGCCGGGCCTGCGATCCGGCTTTGTTGCTGGTGATGTTGAACTGATTCAAAGGTTCCTGAAGTACCGGACGTACCACGGATGCGCAATGGGTCCGCCGATCCAGGCTGCCAGCGCCGCAGCCTGGGGTGACGAAGCCCACGTGATTGAGAACCGGCTGATGTATGACAGGAAATTCGACCGTTTCCTGGACATCGTCGGCCAGCGGCTCGCGGCGGGACGTCCGGATGCCGGTTTTTATCTGTGGATTGATATCAATGGCGATGACGAGGCGTTCGCGAGGGACCTGTATGCGGCAACAGGGGTTTCGGTACTGCCGGGCAGCTACCTTGGTCGTCAGGTTGGCGCCGATAATCCAGGTCGCGGATTCGTCAGGCTGTCCCTGGTCCCGTCATTGACGGATTGTGAAATTGCGGCAACGCGCCTTGGTGGATTTCTGGACGGATCTGGCTGATCTGCGAACCGGCGACGGGGCTGGACAGACGTTACAATATCGACGACCAACGACGGAAGGAAGCTCACAGACATACTATGGAACAGTTGATCAAGACCATTGACGAAGCATTTAATCTACGTTCGGCGATTACGCCATCCAATGTTGACGTCGATGTTAAAGAGGCCGTGCTGGAAACCATCGACCTGCTGGACCGCGGTGAGGTGCGGGTCGCCGAGAAACAGGACGGTGAATGGGTTGTAAACGAATGGTTGAAGAAGGCTGTCCTGCTTTTTTTCCGAATCAGCGACAACAATGTCATGCACGGTGACTTTACGAATTTTTTTGACAAAGTCCCGACCAAGTATTCGGATTACGATTTTAATCGCTTCCACAACCACGGAACCCGCGTTGTTCCGCCCGCAACTGTCCGCAAAGGTGCCTACGTTGCCGACGGCGTAATCCTGATGCCGTGCTATGTCAATATCGGTGCATACATCGATACCGGAACGCTCGTAGACACCTGGGCAACCGTTGCTTCGTGCGCGCAAATCGGCAAGAACGTCCATATTTCGGGGGGCGCAGGCATTGGTGGTGTGCTGGAACCGCTGCAGGCGACACCAACGATTATTGAAGACGATGTCTTTATTGGTGCACGGTCAGAGGTCGTCGAGGGTGTCATTGTTGAAAAGGGAGCCGTGCTGTCCATGGGCGTTTTTATCGGGCAAAGCACCCGGATCTACGATCGGGAGACCGGCGAGGTGTCATATGGCAGGGTGCCCGCCGGGGCCGTCGTCGTGCCTGGAAGCCTGCCGGCAGCGGACGGCAGCCACAGCCTGTCGGCAGCTATTATTGTCAAACGGGTTGACGAACAAACCCGTTCCAAGGTCAGTATCAACGAACTGCTTCGGGACGGGTAAGTGTCACAAGTCCTGGAGCTGGCCAGCGAGCTCATTTCGCGGCCATCGCTGACGCCTGACGATGCCGGATGCCAGGATCTGGTTGCGTCCCGGCTGCAAGCCTGCGGATTTTCCTGCGAGCAGATTGATTTTCGTGAGACCCGCAACCTGTGGGCCAGGCTGGGAACGGACGAGCCGTTGCTGGTCTTGCTGGGGCATACCGATGTCGTTCCGCCCGGACCCGAGTCCGACTGGCAATCTGAGCCATTCAGCCCACAGGTTCGCAATGGTGTCCTGTACGGGCGCGGTGCGGCAGACATGAAGAGCAGCGTTGCGGCCATGGTTTGCGCGCTTGAAGCATTTGCTGCCGATCCCGCCAGCAACCGGGGGTCGGTTGCGTTGCTGTTGACGAGTGACGAGGAAGGGGCCGCGACGGACGGCGTTGTTCGCGTTGTTGAGGCGCTGTATGATCGCGGTGACCAGATCGACTGGTGTCTGGTTGGGGAACCGACGTGTGACCAGGCGTTGGGTGACGTTGTCCGCGTTGGTCGCCGCGGTTCGTTATCCGGCAAGGCGGTTGTCCGTGGTCGCCAGGGCCACGTTGCCTATCCGCACCTGGCCGACAATCCCATTCACCGTATTTCCCCGGCCCTGAATGCGCTAACCTCGGCGCACTGGGACGATGGGGACGATCTGTTTCCACCAACATCTTTTCAGGTTTCCAACATCAGTGCCGGAACCGGGGCGGGCAACGTGATCCCGGGTGAATTGACGTTTGAGTTCAATTTTCGTTATGGCCCGGCATCGTCCGCGGATGGGCTGGAATCCGCTGTGACCCGGATTCTGGACGAAAACGGTGCGGGACTGGTGGAGCTGGGCTGGACCCACTACGGGCAGCCTTTTGTGACCAGGGGAGGGGCGCTGGTTGATGCCGTCGTTGACTCTGTGCGATCGGTCTGCGGGCTGGATCCGCAGACAAACACAGGTGGCGGGACCAGCGACGGCCGATTCCTGGCGCCTCGGGGGGTAGATGTCGTCGAGTTCGGGCCCCTGAATGCAACGATTCATGCGGTCGACGAGTGTATTCCCGTTGCGGACCTTGATCGGTTGCGCGACGTGTATCTGCAGACAATTCAGCGTCTTTTGCGGTCCGATAACGAATCCTGACGAATTCCTGCTGCTGTGACGGCGGTCACAGCGCGCCTGCCTGCAGCAGCCTTACCATTGATTTACAACGGTAAGGAGCTCAATTGTGTTTGAACTGACAGGAACAGTCGATCGGGTCCGGGATGGGCAAACTACGTTTGCCATTCGGGAAACGCGGGACCAGGGTTTTGTCCATTCCTCGATCGATCTGGAGCTGGACAGGCGTAATGCCATTGAACGTCTGCACGTGACATCGGCCAGATACGGTACAGCCGAGTGGCAGACCGGTAAAGGGTTGGTACGTTCGACGTACTGGGAAACTGAACAGGAGTCGATCGCACTTGGCGGTTGGGCCGGCCATTTCCCGGTCAGTGCGGCCGTACCCGGAAATGCCACAATTGCGTTTCGATGCATTGCGTTTGTTGTCGAACGCTTTCGGTTTGATGCTCTGAAGCGCCTCCTGGTCGGGTTTGTCGCGACGGCCGCGAGAATGCCAACCCGGCTGACCCCACAGGCGATGTCGGAATTACTGGCGGTCGTCGATCAGTCGGCAACCGCTGTGCCGGCAATCTCAACGGCTGATCATTACACCGAGGCCTCGGACAGAACGTAATTAATTGTTATCTGTTCAGGGTTCTTTTGTAATCTTTCGGACAACC
>JBFJWU010000373.1:0-3842 GCA_041623475.1 bacterium
CACACTGTCATAATCCAAATGGCACAGCAGCCGGATCAACACTGCTGCTGGCCGCAGAGATTGACGACCCGGCGGCATTTGGCGTCTGCAATTCACCGTTGCGCAGCATTGACGAGAACATCCCCACGACCTACGACATTGATCCGGGCAATCCGGATGTTTCTGCCATTGTCGTACGAATGGAGTCGACTGATCCGGAGGTCATGATGCCCCGAATCGGGCGCACGCTTGCCCATACTGAAGGTGCCATTGTTGTCCGTGACTGGATCGCCGAAATGGCGTCAGGCTGCGGCACACCCTGATGACAGCGAAACCCCGAAGGAGGGCATGTGAACAATCGAATACCGGAATCGTTCCTGAAATTCCTTTACAAGTCGCTGACGGTTGCGTTTGGCGTGACTGGTACCGCGTTTTTTGTCTTTCCCGACGGCACAATTGATGTCCTGAATGCATCTGGCCGACTGCTTGGATTGCCGGACGCGCCACATCTTGCCCACCGGTTCTGGCTGGGGTTAGGGGTTGCGTATATGGCCGTCGTGACCGTACTCGCCGCGCAGATCGCAGCGGCCCCTACGGCACGCCGGCTGCTGATGATCCCGCTGGCGACCGGCAAACTGGTCAGCAGCCTGACCTGCCTGGGATATTTCCTGTTTGACCAGTTCTATTTCATCTACCTGGCGAACTTCCTGATCGACGGATTCCTGGCCGCACTGGTCTTTTGGACCTGGCGCCAGACAGACCCGCTCGCCCGCGACGGGTCGCAGTCCGAAAGCACAGCATCCGAACTGGATCCTCCCAGCATGGCTATCCTGCGCAGCATTGCCGATACCTTCATGCCCGCAGGAGGTGCATTTCCTGCAAGTGCCAACGACATCGACCTGGCAGGCCGGGTTGCCGAACATATCTGCCGTATTGGACCGGCTGCATCACTGGGATTTCGGATCCTGCTCCGTTGGGTGGACCTGCAGCCGATATTGCGGTTACGGTTTCGCCGGTTCCACAAACTGCAATTGGTTGACCGCGTCCAGGTACTCGAATCCATGGAGCTCAGCCGACTGATGATCCGGCGCCAACCGGCAATCGCGTTGAAAACGCTGATGGGACTGCACGGATACAACGATCCGGCCGTTCACGAACATCTGGGATACGAACGGAAATGGATCGAAGACCGGATCAAGGCTGCGCAGGAACGACGAAACGATGGCCGGAAAGGCCCCTATCCGGGCCCGGAAAGTCCGGTTCTGGCCGATACCGTCTTTTAGGTGACGGTCTACGACGCAACCCGGCTGACAGCTGACCACAGGCTCAATGCAGATGCCGTTGTTATCGGCACCGGCGCCGGCGGGGCCACAGTTGCGGCGGTCCTGGCACAGGCAGGCCTGCACGTGGTCGTTCTTGAAGAAGGTGGCTACTACACTGGCAAAGACCTGTCGGGCGACAGCAGTGAATCATTTCGAACGCTGTACCGCAACAACGGCCTGACAGCTGCGATCGGGCGTCCGCCAATTGTCGTTCCCGTCGGCCGTTGCGTCGGCGGAACGACGATGGTCAACAGTGCCTCATCCTTCAGAACGCCCGACTTCGTCCTTCAGAAATGGGAACGGGACTATGGCCTGGAGGGTGCGACGGACCTGGCCGGCTGGTACGACCGCACTGAATCCGACCTGTCGATCAAGCCAGTACCAGACCCCCTGTACGGTCCCCAGAACCAGATCTTCGAAACTGCGGCATCCCGGCGCGGCTGGGCTGGACGGCGGATTCCGCGTAACGAAGACGGATGTATGGCCACCGGTACCTGTGCCCTCGGGTGCCCAACCGACGGGAAGCTTTCAATGGCGGTCAGCCGCGTCCCGCAGGCGTTATCTGCGGGGGCGCAACTGTGGGTCCGTGCCCGGGCGATCCGGATCCTGCGAGCCGGAAACCGGGTGTTTGGTGTCGTCGCGCAACCGGTTGACCAGAACGGCAAACGGTCGGCGAACAAACTGATTGTCACGGCAGAGATGACTGTCGTCGCCTGTGGCGCCCTGCACACGCCAGCGTTGCTGATGGCGTCGGGAATACGTAATCGCTGGATCGGCCGCAACCTGCACCTGCACCCCGCAACCCGCGTCGTGGCCCGTTTTCCGGAGCCGATCGACGGCTGGCGTGAAGTACCACAGGCGTACCACGTCGATGAATTTATCCCGGACGGAGTCTTTATCCAGGGACAGTTTGTGCCGCCAGACGTCCAGGCACCAATCGTGCCTGGATTCGGACACGCCCATAAACAAGCGATGTCCGAGTTCCGCAGGTTTGCCAGCTTCGGTGCGCTGGTCAGTGACGACAGTTCGGGACGGGTTTTCCAGTTTGGCAAATCGGTGGATCCGGTCCCCGCGTATCGAATGAACCGGGCGGATGCCCGCAAGCTGGTATTTGGAATCTGCCGCACCGCCGAATTGTTTTTTGATGCAGGTGCAGAGGTCGTTTACAGCGGTATTTCCGGGTTGCCCCGGTTGAACAACAAATCCGATGTTGCCCGACTGGAGCGAATGAACATCAGCCCGGCACAGATCGAGGTAATGGCGTTTCACCCGATGGGAACTGCGCGCACAGGCGACCAACGATTGGCCGCCTGCGATCCCTGGGGCCGAATCCACGGATACACCGGAGTCGCTGTTGCCGACGGCAGCCTGCTGCCCACGTCCAATCGAATCAATCCGCAGTTGACAATCATGGCGCTCAGCCACCGTGCGGCGGAACGATGGATCAGCCACAACGAAAAATAATCCACGTCGACATGGATGCGTTCTATGCGTCCATTGAACAACGGGACCACCCGCGGTTCCGGGGGCGCCCGGTCGTGGTCG
Organism: bacterium; assembly: GCA_041623475.1. GTDB lineage: Bacteria > J088 > J088 > J088 > J088 > JBFJWU01. The sequence continues at coordinate 2,847 of JBFJWU010000373.1, forward strand.
GGGGCGACCCTGACAGTCGGGGGGTTGTCGCCGCCGCCAGTTACGAAGCACGTAAGTTCGGCATACGTTCGGCCATACCCTGTGCCCGGGCGGCCAAACTATGCCCCGATGCGATATTCGTCCGGCCCCGTTTCGAGGTCTATCGCCAGGTGTCCAGGGACATTCGCGAGATCTTTTTCAACTACACGGACCTGGTTGAACCGCTGTCCCTGGACGAAGCCTATCTGGACGTAACTGACAACAAGGTGGGCAACCCCAGCGCGACGCTGGTGGCCCGCGAAATCCGCGACCGGATCCTGGACCAGACCGGACTGACCGCGAGCGCCGGCATTGCCCCCAACAAATTCCTGGCAAAAATCGCTTCGGACCTGAACAAACCGAATGGCCAGGCGGTCATCCCGCCGGAACGTGTCGACGACTTCCTCCGGGAGCTTCCCGTAGGCAGGATATCCGGCGTTGGCCCGGTTACCGAACGAAAGATGGAAGCGATCGGTGTCCTGACGGGCGGCGACCTGCGCGAAAAGTCAATCGACGAATTGACCGCCCGATTCGGCAAACAAGGGCAATTTTTCTTCAACCTGGCACGCGGCATTGACAATCGACCGGTTTCGCCCAACAGAATCCGTAAATCAGTCAGCGCTGAGCAAACGTTCGGAAACGACTACAAGGATTTGAACTGGCTGCGTGGTCATTTGTCACAGATCGCCGAACGCGTCTCGGAACGGCTGCTGAAGTCAGAAACCAGCGGTCGAACAATCACGCTCAAGGTCAAATACGACGATTTCGAACAGGTGACGCGCAGCCGCACAGTTGACGGCCCGACCAATGACCCCGACACGATCCTGCGCACCGCCAACGACTTGTTGAAACAGACCGAGGCTGGCACCCGGAAGGTGCGCCTGCTGGGTATTGGCGTCAGCAACCTGGACAACGATCCGGACACCGGCACAGTCCCGGCAGAGGCCGCCGGTCAAATGACGCTCTGGTAGCCGCCTG
>JBFJWU010000374.1:0-3840 GCA_041623475.1 bacterium
CCAGGACGATGCGATCGGGTTGCTGGAGCAGGAACGCCACCGCTCTCCGAACAACCTGGGCCTGCATTACTGGCAAATCCGGCTGCTGCTGGATGCAGGCAAAGCCGACGAGGCACGTGCGTTACTGGTCGACTTGCTGCCACAGCTGCCAGAAGTTGCGCTGACAATTCGTTGGTCAGAGTTGTACGAGAACGCCGGCGAGCAGGACCTCTGGATACGCAATGTACTGGAGCGTATTCGATCCGGGCAGATCGTCCGCCGCTCGACGTTCCGCGAGCTGGTTCGACTTCTGGAGCAGGCGAAACGATTTGATGTCGGCCTGGAGGTCCTGGATCGATTGCGAGAATTTGATCCTCCGACGCCCGAAGAAGAGGACGAATTGTCCCAGCGGGAAATGATGCTGCGAATCCGTCACGCCGAAACATTGATTGACGACGGCGAAACCGACGAGGCGATGAAACAGGTCCGGCTGGTTCGCGAACGTTTTTCCGGCTGGCGCTCACCATATCAGGTCGGGTTTCGGATCCTGGCGACCAATGATGTTGCGGCGGCGGTCGACTGGGTGCTGGAAGGTTTTCGCAATACGGGTGACCCGAACCTGCTGGTCGCGGCCTACGAGTTCCAGATCCAGGCATCGGACCCCGTTGAACTGCTGGCCTATTGGGACGACCATTTGCACGACCTGCAAAAGGAAGGCTGGTATTTGCTGGCCAGTGGCTGGGTCGCATTGCGCCACGGGCTGATCGAAGAGGCCGTCGCACGATTTAATCGCATCCAGCCGGACGATGGTGCCTGGGCGCACAGCAGGATTATGCTGGGAGGGCTTGACTTTGACCGCGGGCATGTACGCGATGCGGCCCGCGAACTGGCCGATGCAAACTGGATTTGGATCCAGATGCCCTTTGTCTGGCAATGCAAAGACTGCGGCCAACTGGCCAGGCAGGCTCGCTATGTCTGCGATGCTTGCAGCGCGTGGGAATCGTATGGCATGATTCGCCCATTCGGCAATGACGAACCGGAAATGCGAAATCTGGTTGCCACATCCGGCAGCCGGATTCCCGCGATCCGCTGAATCAACGGAGAAATGAATCCTTGACTGTTGCAGCTGAAATTCCCCGTGGTGTCCGTTTCCTGGCCTTTGTCCTGCGGCCGTGGTTGAACCGTGTGCCGCTGCCGGCTGACGGTCTGGACCGAATCCGCGAGGCAAACAACGATGGCAAAGTTGTTTACCTGATGCGCAGCGAAAGCTGGCTGGATTACCTGGCGTGGCAGTCGATCTGTCGGCGAGCCCGTGTCCCCGAGCCCGTATTTGCAAACAGCAATACGCAGGTTGTGCCCAATGGTGCACACCTCAGGTTGCGCTCGCCAGAGCAGGGCGAGTTCGATCCCCTTGAACAATTGGTTCGCGAGGCCGGCGATGGCGGCGCAGCGCAGCATATACATCTTTTTCCGATTGCTCCGCTGTGGAATGTGCAACCGCGATCAATCGAGAAAAGCCTGTTCGAGATTATTTTTGGTCCCCGCGACTCGGCGGGATTGTTTCGCCGTGCCGTGTGGTTGTTGCTTCGCGCCCGGAACGCCAAGTTTGTTGTTGCCAAGCGGGTTGTACTGCACGAATTTGTTGGCGAAAGCAAGGATCCGGCACCGGTACTGACGCGCAAGATCCGGCTGAGCGTTCGTTACCATCTGGCTGGCGAGGAAAAAGGAACGCTGGGGCCACGGTTGCTGCGTCGTCGCCGTTTGATGGATCGTGTGCTGCGTGACAAGACATTGACCGCGGTCATGCGGGATGTTGCGGCCGAACAGGGGCGGGCGGTCACCGATGTCCAGGCCGATGTCGAAAAGATCCTGGACGAAATCGCTGCCGATTATCGCTGGAGCTATGTGCGTTTCCTGGAGTTTGTCCTGAGCCGGTTCTGGCGGCGAATGTACGATGATTTCCAGATTGACCTGGAAGGGATGGAACGGGTTCGCGAACTGGCGCGGACGGATCCGGTGTTACTGGTTCCCGCACATCGGTCCCATATGGATTACCTGGTCATCAGCTACTTCTTCAAGATCAACAATATCGTGACGCCTCATATTGCTGCTGGTATCAACCTGAGCTTTTTCCCGCTGGGCTATATTTTTCGCCGGTGTGGCGCATTCTTCCTGCGCCGCAGTTTCGTCGGTGACCGCCTGTATGAGTCGACATTGAAGACCTACATCAAAATCCTGCTTCGCGAACAGTACAACATTGAATTTTTTATTGAGGGCACACGCAGTCGCAGCGGCAAGATCATGCAGCCCAAGTTTGGCATGTTGTCGATGATCATGGATGCCCACGACGAGATGTCTGGCGATGTCCAGATTGTCCCGGTGTCCATTGATTACGAATCACTGGTCGAGGAAGCGTCCATGGTTCGCGAGGCGCAGGGCGGCAAGAAGAAATCCGAGTCCGTTGGTGGCCTGATCAAGGCGCGACAGACCCTGAACAAGAAATACGGCACCGTCTACCTGAAGTTTGGCGACTCATTTACGCTGGGCGAAGTTCGCGAAAAGTTCAAGGATTCCGAACCCCGCAAACAGGTTCGGCAGGTTGCCTACGAGATCCTGGAGGCCATCCAGCAGTCGGTTACGGTGACTTCAACCTCGCTGGTGGCGGCATCGATTGTCGTCCACCACAAACGCGGGATTCGTCGCCCCGTATTGCTGGAGCGAATCCAGTTGATCCAGGAGGCCGTTCAACGCAAGGGCGGGTTCCTGGCCAGCGATTTCCCGACCGGGTCGTTGGATCCGGACCGGGCTCTGGCATTGCTGATTCGTAACAAGGTCGTGCGCCTGATCGAGATCCAGGGCGAAACCGTCTACTCCGTCGACGACAACTCGCGGATGGCACTGGACTATTACAAGAACGCGATGATTCATTTCCTGGTTAATACCAGTTTTGCCTGCCTGGCATTCAGGGTCAGTCGCGAAGATACGCTGGACAGCCTGTGGCAGGGGTACCACGGACTGCACGAGATTTTTGTCGAGGAATTCCATACGGTCAATCGCAGGCCGGCGATTGAAGACCTGCGTGCCGAACTGGACTGGCTGTCGCAGAAAGGTTTCCTGACACAGGACGGTGATACGTGGCGGGTCCAGGATCCTGTGGCCATCATGGCGTTCGAGAACGTAACACGGAACTTTCTGGAAAGTGCTTACATTGCGATCATGACGTTGCTGGAATCCGGGGATCCCGAGCAGGCAAGGGACCTCAAAGAATGGACGCAATTGACGATGGACATGGGTGATTTGCTGTACGCCAGAGGCGATATCTGGCGGATCGAATCGCGCAACGCGATTAACCTCCAGAATGCGCTCAGCAGTTTTCGCCATAGCGGCCTGCTGGTCGAGACTGATTTTCCGATCGGTGTGCGTCGCCGCCGCGGTCAGAAGCCACCGTTCCGCATATCTGAAAACGGCGTTGCCCGACTCAACATGATGCGGGACCTGCTGGCCGAGATCCTGCAGGAAACCCAGCTCAACTGATTCGCCCTGTCGACGAAGCCCCGTTCTGGAACCTTCATTGACAAGTTTGGTCCAAAGATCCTAGAATAGGATCTGTCGGCGACCGCCGTTCCAGGTGGATGTCACGCCGGCAGGACTACGGCACGCAAAATTTGATGGTTCTCAACTCTGCAAGGAGGCGTTGCGAATGGAAACGGCTAACGTCGGATCTTCAGAAGAATTGGTCAGAATCAGCGGCCTGCACAAAACGTACGGGGATTTCGTCGCGGTCGAACAATTGACGCTCAACGTCGGGGCGGGCGAGATTCTGGGTTTTCTTGGACCCAACGGTGCCGGCAAGACGACGAC
>JBFJWU010000375.1:0-3818 GCA_041623475.1 bacterium
AATCGAAACCGGACGCCCCGGCCCCGGATTACTGGACCGTTGCCCACCCCAATGAATCATTTGCTGTTTCATTTCCCGGGGCGTTTACCGGGGGACCGATTACGAACGACCAGGGCAACGTTCTGGATGACAAGACCGCCTGGGCATTCTGGAGACAGGGAGTCGGCTTTGACGGGGTCATCTGGCTGGAGTCCTTTTCGCCATTAATTGCACGCTCGGACGAACTGGGTCAACAACAACTGACCCGCGAATTGGACAACATGGTCGAGGTCCTTCGTGCCAGCACCGGTTCGTTGGCACCGGGTCGAGGGCCGCAGGTCTCGATTCTGGAGGTCGATGGTCACGAGGGGCAGGACCGCCTGGGGCACCCGGTCCAGGTCCGGGTCCTGAACCTGCAATTGCCCGCTGATATTCGCGCAGCCAGTTCCGCAATCAGCGCGTGGGCTGCGACATCGCTGGGCGGTGCAGGCCAGATCGCGATTCGCAGTGAACTGGCTGATTCCTTTCGAATGGTGATCGCCGCGGTCCCGCTGTATGACGCGTTTGATCGCCCCGTTCTGGATGAAAACGATCAATGGCGCGGCGCCTTTGGTGTCTGGACGGCCGCCCCGACCCAGGTAACAACCGACAGTGAATTCAGGACCCAGGCCATCGACCTGGCACGCAGCTTTCCCATCTCGACCAGATTTGCAAAGGTCAAGACCATCAACGAAACGCTCGATGTCGATCCGTCCGATGCGCGCATCTCTGTGCTGCTGGCGATCGATCCGTCGTCGCTGAACGTCGCCGAATCGGATACAGTCCGCGAGCACCTGCTGGATATCCTGCTACCAATCTCAACGGAAGATATTGGCCTTAGCGTTGGCGTAGTCCGCACCTGTTCGCCAGAGTTCGTCACTCCCGGTCCCGGTTCAGCTGAATTCCTGACCAATGAATTTGATGATTTTGATGCCCAGCTTCGCGAACGCCTGAATACTGCGTTGACGGATGACAGTACCTGCCTGGCAAATCATGTCTGGAGAGCCGGAATTGGCGCCGTCACGGAAACGGGTGACATCTGGACTGCGGCTGACCAGCGCTGGATGGTATGGATCACCAAACGCCCGGCCGGTGAAGTCAGTATTGTCGATTTCCCGAATACGCCATCCCCGGGCGAAATCGAAGGGCAGATCGAGGCCCAGAAGGCGCGGATGTCGATTGTCGGCATTTCCGAGCAGTCCTGTTCTGCCCCGGACCAGGATTCCAGCCTGTTTCCAGACGGTAACCCTGGTCTGGAGAGTTTTGCAGTTCAGCAGGGCGTTGGCTGGCTGGAATATTGCGACGAATGGTGGTTGCAACTGAATGAGGACTGGCAGGGCGACCTGGCTAGCGAAGTCGGCTTGCGTATCGCAACCGTTCGCCTGCCCGGCACCCTGGACGTATTTGTCAACGACGAACCATTGTGCGAAAGCTGTGACAGTGGTTTCGAGTTTGTCCCGGAACTTGCCAGTATTGTGCCCGGTTCGCTTTTGGAACTGAAGCAGAATGATGCCTGGCGTGCCACCTACAAAGCGCTGGTTGAACCGGATGTACGTTAGGTTCCGTTTCCTGCTGATTGTCGTTGCTGTCGTCTGTACGCCCGTACTGGCTTCAGCAGCGACCATCCCTGAACATTTGCAGAGGATTGACTCGATCGCCGGACCACGATGCCTGGCCGGTGATGTGGAAGCTGAAGACGTGCAGGCACTTGCAAATTCGCTTCGGTACGTTATCTACAGCCTCCCGGATCCGGAACAGTTGCCTGGACAGGACCTGTTCCAGACTGCAGCCAGGATCCTGTCCGATGGCTCGGTCTGCCTGTTCTTGCGGACCCAGGGCATTATGGCGAAGAAACCATTGGATTTCCCGGGCCATCTGCTGACCTATGGTTGCCGCTACGCGCAGATTGCGTCCCAATACGAATCAGACCCTCACAAGTTGAACAAACTGGCTTCAAATTGCCTGTTTGTCGGTGCGGGACTGCATCCGGAGCAGGTTCACGACCTTATCGACGGATACATTGCTATCAGTAAGCGCGCCTGGCAGGAAGCTGACCGGTTGCAACGGGATGATCGGAACTATTTCCAAATGATCTATGGCCGAAAATTATGTCGTTCCAGATGCCTGTGCGGTGCGGGGATGAAAACGGTTGCCCAGGCCTTGCAGGATGAACTTGAAAGCAACAAATCGTTGCCTGGTTTTATCTGGAAGCAGCTGTCCTGGGTCACTGAACTGGCGCGGGCAAATGGATTTGCCGCACTGGAACGGGAAGCGCTGGTCATGTACATCAGCGAAGCTGGCGACCGGGGCGAAACGCTGCCCGACCTTGCTGGCAGATCGGACCGGCTGGCAGAATTAAACCGGCTTTTGGAAATTGACGCCGGATTGTCGGGGCAAGTCCGCATCCGGGCTATGACCGACGGCATTTTCGAAGATCCGGCCGAACCGCAATGCCGCCCGAGACTTTGAGCTAGCGAACGGGCTGGATCTGATACCCCTTCTGGGCCGCAAAACTGAAAGCATTGACCGAAATTTCGCTTAGCCCCAGTTGTTCGGCGGTTTTGATATTCAACGATAATTTCAGGCCATCCGGATCCTGCCAGGGAATTTCTGACGGGGCGGTGCCACCGACTATGGTCTTGGCAATCGAGCAGGCCTGCCGACCGATACCACCATAATCTGCACTCAGGCTGAACAAGGCACGAGCCTTGACAAAAGCCTCACTGAAGGCAAAAAACGGTGTCCGGTTCTGGACCGTAAAGCTCAGCAGCTTGGGAAAGACCTCGGCATTGGCCACTGTCGGGTCCGGGATCAACCAGAACGCATCGATCCCATTGGCAAAGACCGTCAACGCCCGAACGGCATCTTCTTTTCGTTCGATGCGGCTGGCAATCAGCTGCATGCCCAGTTCCCTGGCGCTTTCCGCTGCCTGGCGGACCAGAGCCTGGGATTTCTTGGGGTTGTACATCACGCCGATTTTTTCGACCTTGGGAACAATCGCCTTTAATGTTTCCAGCTGGGTCCGAACCGGAATATCCATTTTGACGCCGGTAATGTTCGGCCCCTCGATTTCGACCTTGTCCGGATCAAGAACAAGACTGAAAACAACAGGCATGCTGCTGTCGACATACTTGCGGGCTGCAACAGCTGCGCGAGTCCCCAGAACCACAAGCACATCCGGTGACTGCTTGTTCAGGGTTTTCGCGTGCTCTTCACCAATGGCATAATCCTCGTCCATATCGTATTCAAAAAACTGCCCCTGGCAATGAGTCTTGAACCCGACAATTGCTTCGTTATAAATCGCTATGTTCTTTGACTTGAGAATCCCAAAAGTCTCTGCACGGACCGCGGGCACCACGGCCAGATTGGCGACGCACGTCAACACGATCAACCAGGTTTTCAGTTGTGGCACTAAAATGCGCCCTCTAGGAACAAGAACGCCCGCGGCGGCAATTCTTCGCCACCGAACCGTTGTCCCGCCGGTTCCGGGCTCAATGATGCCGGCTGGGCAACCCCGGACAATCCCGGAAATTCCAGATGATCCGCCTTGCCGGTCAGCGGCAATTGCTCGCCGATGACACCGACCTGCCAGTTGCCAAAATCCCAACCAACCCGCGCGTAGGCGGTTGCATATGCCTTCAGCCGCTGTGTTTCCGAAGCGGCAAACAGCAACCCGCCGTTCTTGGGATTTGTTATCCGGGCAATTCGCCTGTCCTGGGCGTGGATTGCTGTCGCCAGCCGCAGGCCGAACTCCGGTGTATAGCGAAATCCGGCATTAACCATATGCTGTGGATCGCGAT
>JBFJWU010000376.1:0-3818 GCA_041623475.1 bacterium
GTCGTGTCGATAATGATGCTGCCGTTGCCTGCCGGGCTGCTGTTGCCGGCGGCGTCGATCACCTGGATGTCCAGGTTGCGCAGTCCTTCGCCGGCAAATGTGTAGGCCACAAGCTGGCTGTAGTCAAAGGTCTGGATGCCGGCGATGCCGCTGGTGTCGTTGAGTTCGATGGTGGCAAGTCCGCTGCCGGTCTCGATGCTCTGGATGGTCAGGTTTTGCGTGGCGTTGTTGCTGATCGTGCCGCCGCTGCCAACGATGATCGTTGGCGTCGTCGGGGCGATGGTGTCGATTTCGATGGTGCGTTTGAGGTCGCTCAGTTCCTGGCCCTGGTCGTTGCGGACGCTCACGCAGACGGTTTTGTCGCCCTGGCTGTTGTCGCCAAAGGTGTAGCTGACCTCAGCGTCGTAGTCCTGCCAGTCGCCGTAGCCGCAGCTGTCGCTGTTGGTGTCGGTGACTTCGCCCAGCGCCATTTCGGCGACGCCGTTAAAGGCGCTGATCTGCAGGGTGACGGTCTGGTCGTTGTGGACCGGGCCTTCGACGATGTTGACAAATCCGGTCAGTTTGTACAGCGTGATCTGGCCCGCGTTGGCGGGGCTGCCGTCAATTGCGGCCGCGATAGCTTCGTCAGCGATTGAGACCTGTTCGCGCGTATATCCAATACGATCCGCAATCGCGCGAACGCCGCGACTGCGGGCCGGGACACGGGTTTCAAAAATACCGTCGCTGGACACGACCGTGTCGGCATTAATTTCGACAGATGCCGTCTGCACTGAGCAGACAGTGTTGGTCGGTGCTTCCGCCGTTGCCTCGCCGGTAACGGATAACGATGCACCACCAGGTTGCTCGCCGTCATCCAATGCCACGGTCCCGACAACGGGCACGGTGGCGACCGACAGGATGATCGCCCCGGCATCAAGCGGTTCCGCCGCATCATAGACGATTGTTTCGTTGACCGAATCAAATCCACTGACATTGACCTGCAGCTGGTACGCGCCTGGTGCAAGGCCGCCGACCTCGAAGCCGCCCCCCGGACCGGACACGACACTGGTGGTCATTGCCGGGCCGCCCAACTGCATCAGGATGCCTTCGCAAGGACCCAGCCCTTCCAGTTCGACGGTCCCCGAAATCACCCCATCGCCTGAGGTCGTAATCTGAGCACCGTCCGGGTTCAACTGGTTCACGATCGTGTCATTACACCCTGCAGTTGCAACCGCAATGGCCAGAATCACACTGGGACCAGACAGACGACTGGAAAAAATCATTGGCTTTCCCCCCTGAACAGTCCAAACAAGGTTATATGGTACTGATTTTGGAATAGATTCCAAGGAAATTTTTGACGGATGCCCGGTCCGATCGCCGGGCTTGATTCAAACCAGAGTCCCGGACCGTTTTTCGATACGGGGATCGCTGACAACCGTGCGCAATGAACGAATCACCTGGGCGTAAACCTCTCCCAATAACCCGGGGTCAACAGAATCACCCCGGATGGTCACCGTAAACGCACCGGCACTGGAGAAATGCTCGGCACTTGCAGCCAGGTCGGCATCGCCCTTGCGGTCACGATACAGTTCCAGCGCCTTGCGCAGCGTCAGGTCGCCTGACCGAATGCCTCGGATCCAGTCCATGGGAATTCCCAGGTTACGTGCCAGCAACTGGAGTTCGACAATATTGCTGACGTTCTTCATCCCCAGCTTGAACTGGTGCGCGTACGGATAGCCGGGATAAACGAACCTGGCGACTTCGCTGTCATACAGCGCATCGGGATCGGGTTCGCCAACCAGATCCACCACGATGTCCTTGACAAACTCAAAAAGGACACGAATCGTTGGAAACTGCACCCTGCCCCTGACACGTTCAAACGGAATTCTGTAATTCCGGGATCGGGAATCAGTCCCACGGTCCGATTGGACAACCGCAGTCTGTTTTGAATTCTGCCCCATAACCCGCAGTGTACCGTGTTTGTATTTTTAGGCAAGTTCACAATATTAGTCATTTTTGTCGCAGCTGAATCGTTGAACTATCATCAAGGGTTATTGCAGTTAATCAGCGCGCGTGACATCGCCGGGACCGGTTCGACGTCTCGCATAGGGAGTCAATGAACAATGATCAATAGATTGATGGTTTTAGCCGTTTTGGTCACGGCCCTGGGCGGCTGCGTGAATTCAGCAACGGACCTATGCAAACTGGCCGCCAACCCCGAAACCTGTACTGCGATTGATATCAGTGACGGCGACCCGGAAGCAACTGCCGCGATTCAAACAGCATTACTGGCTGCACAGCCCGGATCGGTCGTCCAGATCCCGGCCGGCACGTTTGATATCCGGCAGGAGCTGACAATCACGGTTAACGATGTCACAATCCGCGGCGCTGGCAAAGGTAAGACGTTTTTGAACTTTTCGAACCAGATCGCCGGAGCCGGCGCGGCCGGAATCAAAGGCGAAGCGATTTCGGGACTGGTGGTTGAAGATCTGGCCGTCCTGAACACGACAGGCGACGGCGTCGTCTGTATCGAATGCAGCGATGTCACTTTTCGAAACATTCGTGTTGAATGGCAGAAAGGTCCGGATCCAGACAACGGCCTGTATGGGATATACCCGCTGCGCTGTGACGGTGTATTGGTCGAAGGGACAGAGGTTCGGGGATCATCGGACGCGGGTGTATACGTCGGCGAGTCCAACAATATCATTGTCCGAAATAACAATGCTTGGGAAAACGTATCCGGGATCCAGATCGAGAATTCATTTGATTCCGAGGTCTACGACAACGTCGCGACCAATAACACACTGGGCATCTTTGTATTTGACCTGCCGAACAAACTGCGGAACAAGAATGGTGGTCGGCACCTGATCCGTAACAATCACGCAATGGACAACAACGTCCCCAACTTTGCGGACCCGGAGCAGATTGCCGGGGATGCGCCTGTCGGTACGGGTATGTTGATTATGGGGACCCGCCAGGTCGAGGTTCGGGACAACCACATCGAAAACAACGGAGCAATGGCCGTTGCGGTCGTCAGCTATCTGATGACACTGCGTGAGATCAGTGATCCGCAGTACTACCCCTACCCGATGACAATCTTCGTCCACAGCAACACTGTCATTGGCGGCGGAACGACACCGATCCCCGATGATGGCGGAGCGATCCAGGATGTCAGCCTGGTCCTGTCAAACTTTTTTACACAGCCCGATCAATCCATTGATGTACCGGATTTGATTCTGGATGGAGTGTTTTCGCCAGTGACTGCGGAAACCGGTAACTCCGACAACCCGTCGGCGATTTGCTTCAAAAACAACACGCGCGACGGCGAACCCGCAGAATTGGCCAATATCAATGGCCCGGCGCTGGGGGTAACGGACCCGTCGATCGAATTCTCGGAACTGCTGGCGCGGGTCGACCCCGACATCGTCATTCGCTATGACGACCCGGACGACAACCCGTTCGAATGCGACGGCGAATCCCAGTCCGCCGTATCCCTGTCATTTGTCGATTGACCGGTATTTCGGTCAAACCGGCTGGCGCGTGAGCAGAGTCCGGGCAACTGCTGTTGTCATCGCGGCGGTATCCGCTGTCGGATGCGGAAGCAGTGGCTTCCCGGGACCGCCCCGTTCGATAGATACCGCCCGTTCTGGAACGGTCAGATCCGTCCAGGGCATCCAGGTGTTCGAGAAGCTCAGCGACTGGCGAATGATCGACAACGATTCGGGCCAGATTACAGTCAACGAGGGTGTGTTTCCCTACGATTTGAATACGCCGTTGTTTTCAGACTACGCCCTGAAATACAGGACTATCTGGATTCCCGACGGTACAACAATTGCCTA
>JBFJWU010000377.1:0-3810 GCA_041623475.1 bacterium
AACCCGCCGCCTTCGCCCCCACCGCCGCCGCCGCCGCCGCCGGAGCAATCGCCGCCGTCAGTTGCGTAGCCTTGTGGTTGCGGGGTCATCGCACCCCAGGTTGTGATGCAGCCGCTGTCGCAGATGCCGTCGCCGATCCAGCTAGTCGGGCAGTTGCCGCCGCCTTCGCCGCCAGCGCCGCCTGCGCCTTCGGCACAGTCGCCGCCGTCATCCTGGCCGGGGTCGTTGGCCGTACCCCACTGCTCGATGCAGGGGCCATCACAGATGCCGTCGCCGATCCAGTCGGTCGGGCACTGCTCGTTAGACTGGACCTCATCCAGGTTGGGGGGAACGAATCCGGTTTCCGGATCGTAGACCGCCAACTGGTAGGTCTGGCACTGGTAGTCGCCAAACGGATCAAAGACACGGATAAAGACCGTCAGGTCGTCCGAGCCTGCGGGGATCTCCAGGAACGTAAATCCAGGGACACACGCCTCTTCGGCCGACAACGGTGTATTGGGGTCGCCAAAGACCAGGTCCTGGCCAATGCGCAGGCAGATGAATGGCCACAATGCCGATGCCGTCTTGGGGATGGCTTCGAACGAGTAGATGCCCGGGCCCAGCGTGACCTTGAAGACGTCCTTGTCGGTAAAGGTCAGCGGCTCGACAACAATGCCGTAGTGACCTTCGCCGTTGGTCTGCAGGAAGATTTCGGCGACATCCGTGTCGCTGGTGCCGTCATTCGGTTCGAACTTGTCTTCTTCGAAATCGCCGTCACAGAAGTTGTTCTCGGAAATGCTCTGCTCGGCATCGGCGAATTCGCCAATCTCGGTCAGGAATGTTTCCAGGGCGGCCAGGGATTCCTCGAAGATCGCTTCCATCTGGGCTGCGGTCTTGTTAGCTGACGTACCTTCGATGTCGACCGAGGTGCCTTCGCCGCAGGCATTGATGGTCAGGGTAAATGTACCTTCGCCACCGGCCATGGCAACCGAGCCGGAGCTTGGTCCGCGCGGGCAGCCTTCAAAGTCAAAGACAACCGACTGGAAGCTGAGGGTCGCGATGGCACCTTCGTTCGTGTAGTTGCCGGTGCCGTCAATGGTCAGCGTACCGTCGTTGAAATCAACTGAGTAGTTCAACGTCTGCTGGGCGACCAGTTCAGTGGTGCCGTCGACCAGTTCGCCGGTGGTTTCGTCAACTACCTGCGCCGGGCGCGTAATCGTCAACTGCTCTGTGTCAGAGATCTTGACGGTCTCAAAGTTGGCACCCAGCGTGATCGACCACTTGACTTCACCGTTGGTGGTGTCGCCACCCTCGACGTAGTCCGTAAAGGTGACAACCAGATCGGTGCTGGCGCCGCTCTCGGACAGGACCGTCTTGATCTGGCCGGCACGACCGTCGGTGCAGTCGGTGTAGTCGGCAATCAGGGTCCGGTTGCCATCTTCGTCGGCGGTCGGGACCCCGGACGGGCAGTCACCGGATGCGGTGTCGTCCTGCAGCGGCGAGAACGGTGCGCCCGTCAAGCTACTGGTGTCGACCTGCTGGCCGGCGCTGACATTCGATTTGATCGATGACAGCTGCTCACTGGACACCTTTGCGGACAGCGACGAAACGTCGACCAGTTCCTCCAGGTTGCCCTCGGTAATGGCCGTCAAGCCAGCTTGCGCCTCGGCGATTGCCGATTTAACGCTGTCGATGATGCCACAGGATGTCATCACCGGGATTAGCAGCACAGCTGCTGTAACTTTCATAATTCTCATCTGACACGACCTCCATACCACGCGGTGTCAAAAAATTGCTTCTGGACAGATTGTTGCCAGAAACGCCATATCATAGCCCCCGCCAAACCGAGATGCAATAACCCCTGATCACGGATTCGAACGGGCGTTTTGCAGAGAATAACAGGGCGTGGTGGCCGAATACTGTGACCGTGGTCACAAACCGGCGAATTTCGCCGAAAAGGCTTGAGGAACCGCTCTCGAAAGTCAGGGAACGGCGATCGATCCCAGCACAACGGGGCGGGCCGCGCCGGTGACCGACGGTATGTTGGCCGGGCGGCGGTGGATCCGTTCATAGGCCAGCAGCGCAAAGGCGACCGGTTCGATCTGTTCCGGCTGGACGGACAGTTCTGCCAGTTCGACGACCTCCAGGCCAGGGATCCGGGCCGCCAGTTCAACGACGACGGCGGCGTTGCGGGCCCCGCCGCCGCCGATGGCGATCCGCGGCTGGTTGTAGTGCCCGGCCACGGAACGGGCAACTGATTCGGCGGTAATTGCGGCGGCTGTGCGCAGGCTGTCAGCATCCGTCAGGCCTGCGGACCGGGATTCGGCCAGGAACCGGTCCTGCCATGGTTTTCCGAATTGACGGCGTCCGGTGCTTTTTGGCGGTGGGGTCCGGAACCACTGGTCGTCAAGGAACCGGTCGACCAGGGCGGGGACGGGATTGCCCTGCAGTGCGGCCTGGCCACCGTCGTCATACGGCTGCCCCAGGAGTTCGCTGGCCAGCCGATCGAGCAGCATCATCCCGGGCCCGGTGTCCCAGGATCTCACCTGGTCCCGCTCGCGGGATGACGGGAGCAGGGTGACATTGGCGATGCCGCCCAGGTTCAGGAACATTCCGCCGGCCAGTTTGTTGCCAAACAGCAGCCAGTGGGCCAGTGGTGCCAGCGGTGCACCCTGGCCGCCAACCGCCATGTCGGCACGGCGAAAATCCCAGGCGACGGGGATCCCGGTCGCCGTTGCAACTGCGTACGGGTCCAGGACCTGGTGCGTTGCCGGATGATTGCCCGGCGGCGGCAGATGCCAGATGGTCTGTCCATGGATGCCGGCCAGGTCAATGCGGTGTTGACGACGCAAGTCGGACAGCACATCGGCGATGGCCAGTGATAATTCGGATTCCAGTTCGGCGTATTCGGTCGCAGCCAGCGGGCGCGTTGCCGCGGCGATGGCCAGGTCCCTGACGACTGCCGGCAGCGGCGCAGACTGGTGGGCAATGACCTGGGCCCGGATCTCGGGCGGTGCACCATCGATCCGGCAGACGCAGGCATCAATGCCATCAGCGCTGGTGCCGGTCATGATGCCAGCGACCGTCAGGGGGACAGCTGATACGGGTGTTTCGGGGAGCATGGCAGGTCATAGTACCGGAACTCGGGATCAATGACTTGGCGCAAAAATGCCCCGCAACCGGATGGCTGCGGGGCCAGGAATGGTGGGCGATACTGGATTTGAACCAGTGACTTCCACCGTGTGAAGGTGGCACTCTCCCACTGAGTTAATCGCCCGGGATATTCGGTTTTTTGGAGGTGAGGGGAATCGAACCCCTGACCTTCACGTTGCGAACGTGACGCTCTCCCAACTGAGCTACACCCCCGATAATTTTCTCTCTGCGAAGTCAGCGAGCGGCAACGCCGCGACACTAACTGAGCTACACCCCCGATATTCCTTGAGACCTAGATTGTAACTTGTGACCTGATCTTTGCGTCACCCCTGATTTTTGCTGGTGTAGCGAAGGAACTGGCACATTGCGAAGCATTGTGGGGAGCGCAGCGACCAACTACACCCCCGATAATCAATCTTGCGGAAGTCCAATTACATATTCAACAATTCAGCCGGTATTAGCAACATTGTTCGGGATCCGGATGCCTCCGGCGGGTCGCTTTTTGCTCGTCCAAAAAGCTCCGCAAAAAGGAGCGCCGGTCCAGTGTACAAACATAGGTAACAGTTTTGTTCGTATACATGGGTTACAGATTTGTAACCATTAGGCACGTCCGCCAAGGAGGTGCCTATGCCGTGGACCGAGGCAAGTGTAATGGATTCGAAGATACGCTTTATCAAT
>JBFJWU010000378.1:0-3795 GCA_041623475.1 bacterium
GGGCAAGGGGCGGGGCTTTTGTGCCGGCCTCGATGTTGCGTCATTCATGGCCATGCAGGCCGGGGGCGACGGGCCGGAATTCAACGGCTGGGACAACGCGGATGATGTGGGTGCCAACCAGTTCCAGCAGGTGGCGTATAACTGGAAGCACCTGCCCATGCCGGTCATTGCGGCGCTGCACGGGCCCGTGTTCGGTGGTGGCCTGCAGATCGCCCTGGGTGCCGATATCCGTATCGCCGCGCCGGATGCCCGGCTGTCCGTGATGGAGATCAAATGGGGCCTGATACCCGATATGTCCGGGACGCAGACGCTGCGGGACCTGGTGCGGCTGGATGTGGCCAAGGAACTGACCTTTACAGGGCGGATCGTTGACGCCGATGAAGCCCTGTCGCTGGGCCTGGTGACCCGGGTTGCCGATGATCCGCTGGCGGCGGCGCTGGCGCTGGCCACCGAAATTGCCGGCAAGTCGCCGGATGCGATCCGTGACGGCAAGCAGTTGCTGAATGCGGCCTGGCGGGACAGCGAATCCGCCGGCCTGCAGACCGAAGCCCGCCTGCAGCATGCGCTGATCGGCACGCCCAACCAGCTGGAGTCGGTCATGGCCAACATGCAGAAACGTCCAGCTGAATACCGCGATTCAGAGTAATCAAGCCGATTCATTGCCGGGCCGCAGGTTGCCCCGGTAGAATCTGGTAACAAGGAGTCCCACCCAACCGTGATTAGAAATCGTATTGCCGTGCTGCAACTGGATCCATCCGCCGAGTCGGCATCGCGGGTGTCCGAAATGCTGCGTGGTCCGATCGGCTGGGCGTTCAGCCATTCCCATGTCACCAGCATGCGCGATGCGATCCAGTTCATCGAGGGCCGGACGCCCGACGCGATCCTGCTGGCGTGGCCGGACGAGACCGAGGCGATTGACGCGCTGATGGAGCTGCGCGAGCGCTGCCCCGAAGCGGCGATCCTGCTGGTGCTGGATAACGATGATTTCGAAATCGCGACCAAGGCGTTGCGGCTGGGTGCCCAGGACGTCCTGCAGGTCGGTGAAATCCGCGGGCCCGAACTGTCCCGCAGCCTGGTGTTCAGCTGCGAACGGCAGCGCGTGCAGGAAAAGACCAAGGCGCTGACCCTGGAAGACGAGCTGACCGGCCTGTACAACCAGCGGGGGTTCTATACCCTGGCAGCCGAGTACGCCCGGATCGCCCGCGAAACCAGCAAGGGCATGGTGATCCTGTTTATTGACCTGGACGGGCTCAAGGCGATCAATGACCGTTACGGCCATACCGAGGGATCGCGGGCGATTATCGCCGCCGGTGGTGTGCTGGAAACGACATTCCGCGAGACCGACCTGATCGCCCGCTGGGGTGGTGACGAATTTGCGGTCCTGCTGATGGAGACCGAGGAAACCGGGCGCGAACAGATCCTTGACCGCCTGAATTCGGTCCTGATGCGGTTCAATACCAAAATGCGCCGGGGTTATGACCTGGCGATGAGCGTTGGCTTTGCGCGCTTCAACCCGGAAGATCCGCGACCGGTCGAGGTCCTGATCAAGGAAGCCGACGAAAACATGTACAAGGAAAAGCGCAGCCGCAAAGTCGCCCGCGAAGATTAGCCCGCAATGTTCACCACGGTCATGATTGATGATCCAGAACTGATGATTTGCGGAATACCTGGACGCAAATGTGAGGGCAGTGACAGCTTCGACGCAACGAAATTTTGGGTGGGGTGACTGGCAACCGATGAGTCATTCAAGGTTGCGCGGAACGATTGCTCTGGTTTGCTCCGTATGCACTGCGCCTGCGGCCCCCAGCACGCACCTTCCCTCAAAACGCAGCTACGGCTGCGCTTTTCGGTCCAGCCGCATACTGGGAACCACATTCACAGCGCCTTCGAAACAAACCGTGGTAAACATTGCGGGCTAGGAAGCTGCGCGGCAGGAATCAAGTGACTTAGACCTGATGCATTTCGTTGATGACATCCTGCGGCACAACGCGCAGCTGTTTCCGGACCGGCTGGCGATTTCGGGGCCGGTGCCGGTGACCTGGCGGCGGCTGGACGATCGTGTCCGGCGGCTGACACGGTGGCTGCACGACCATGGCCTGCAGCCCGGCGACCGGGTCGCGACGCACATGGACAATCGCTGGGAGTACGTTGAGCTGTACTTTGCCGTGCCGCGGCTGGGGGCGATGGTGGTGCCGATCAGTGCGCGCTACACCGGCGACGAGGTCGCGGTGCTCCTGGCCGATGCGCAACCGCAGGTCCTGGTGACCCAGTCCAGCCTGCTGGGTAACTGCGACTGGGCCCTGGCGGCCGACAACGGTGTCCGGCACGTACTGGTCCACGACCAGGACGATCGCGCCTATGACCAGGTCCTGGCCGGGGATGCGCCGGTTGACTGGCCGTCGGCCCCGGGACGGGACGAACGCGACCCGATCCTGATTGTCTACACCAGCGGCACCACCGGTCGGTCCAAGGGGGCCATGCTGAGCCACCGCAACATCCTGTCCAGCGCCATCACCGCCGCCGTCGAACGGCACGTCGGCCCCGATGACATCTATCTGCTGGCGACGCCGATGAACCATATCGCCGCAATCGAATTTATCTACGCCAACGGCTATGCCGGGGGCAGCGTCTATATCGGTGGCGGGTTTTCGGCGGACGGATTTATTGACCTGGTGCGCAACCACGGAGTGACCTACTGTTTCCTGGTGCCGACCATGATCCACATGGTGATCCAGGCGCTGCGGGAACGGGGCGAGTCGACCATTGACGCGCCCAACCTGCGCCTGATCTGCTACGGCGCGGCCCCGATGTCGCCGGAACTGCTGGCCGACTCGTTGCAGGTCTTCCAGTGCGGGTTTTCCCAGGCGTACGGCCAGACCGAGGCCAGCCCCCTGATCACGTTGCTGCATCCCCGGGACCACCTGGTCGATGATCCCGAACAACGGCGCATTCGCCTGAATTCCTGCGGGCGCGAGGTCCGGCACATGGAACTGGACATTGTCGATGACCAGGGGCAACCGGTGGCAACCGGCGAGACCGGCGAGCTGATCACCCGTGGCCCCGGGGTCATGCTGGGCTACTGGAACCAGCCCCAGGCGACCGCCGACACGATCCGCGACGGCTGGCTGTATACCGGGGACCTGGCCTGGCAGGACGACCAGGGCTATGTGTTTATTGCCGGGCGCAACAAGGACCTGATTATTTCCGGCGGCCTGAACGTCTATCCCCGCGAAATCGAGCTGATCCTGGCCGCCACTGACGGCGTTGCCGACGTGGCCGTGATCGGGCTGCCCCACGACAAATGGGGCGAGCAGGTAACCGCCGTCATCGTTACCAAACCCGGCGCACAGGTTGCCACCGAAGACCTGAAGCAGGCGGTAGCTGGCTTGGCAGGGTACAAGCAACCCAAGGAATGGGTCTTTATGGACGAACTGCCGCGTAATGCTACGGGCAAGGTGCTCAAGCACGAACTGCGCGAGCAGTTGTCACTGGATTAGCTGGCAGGTAGGCCACTGATCCCGGCTATAATAGCCATTGCAAGATCTTGAACGCAGGGGAATCGTACGCACCATGATGTTCAACAAAATCCTGGCCATTGATGACAGCGAGGTCGTATTGACCTTTCATCGGTTTACGCTGTCGCACCTGATCGATTCCGAGCTGATTACCGCCAACAACGGGGCCGAGGGGTTCAAGGTCCTCAAGGAAAACCCCGATGTTGATCTGATCCTGCTGGACATCAACATGCCGCTGCTGGACGGGGTGACGTTTCTGCGGATCCTGCGCAAGGAACCC
>JBFJWU010000379.1:0-3781 GCA_041623475.1 bacterium
AAGCAAAGAATATTCCGGAGTTTCCCGGACCCGAATTCGAGGAACGACTGGTTGAGAAAGTCGTGTCCGAGCCGGGTGCCCAGACCCATATTGTCTGGGCATTCCCTACTGTCGACCGATCACATCCGGATCAGTATCCGTTACACGTTCTTGATGCGATTCTGAGCGGAATGGGAGGACGACTGTTCGTTGAGCTTCGGGATCAAAAAAGTCTGGCGTATTCTGTAACGAGTTTTGATTCGTACCCGGGTACGACGGGCTTTTTTGCGCTCTATATCGGGTGTGCACCGGATAAGGAGACCGCCGCGATAACGGAATTTGAGCGAGTCCTGGAAGAAATCAGGACACACGGGGTGACTGACGAAGAGTTGTTCCGTGCCCAGACGTATCTGCAAGGTTCGATGGACATTGCATTGCAAGGGTCTGCGTCCCGGACCAGGGAGTACGCGACCGGGCAGCTGTTGTACGGGCGCTGGGATCAGCACAGGCAGACGCTGGCGGCAATCGGCAATGTCAAAAATGATGACATCAGGCGAGTTGCCCAGACCTATCTGGTCCCGGACAGGTCAATCCGAGTTGTGTTACGCGCCAGTTCCGAATAACGCGTATCCGGTGCCGGGCCCTGGATGCTATCCTGATAGCTGGCCTTGTCCCAAACGAAATAATCGGAGCAAATAAGGATTTGAGGTGCGCGTTGCCGTTGCCATGAGCGGTGGTGTGGATAGTTCTGTCGCAGCCTACCTGTTACATAAGCAGGGTGTAGAGGTTGTCGGAATGAGCATGCACCTGTATAACCTGGATCTTCCGGATACAGCGAAATTTGATACGTGCTGCAGCCTGGCTGACCTTGACCAGGCCAGGAGGGTCGCCGACGATCTGGGCTTTGCGCATTTCACTGTGGATTACACGGTCAGTTTCGAGGAAGAAGTCGTCCGGCCGTTCATTGACCAATATGCCAGGGGGCAGACGCCCAATCCCTGTGTGCGGTGCAATGACCGGGTCAAGTTTCGACCGCTTCTGGAACACGCTGCACGGTTGGGATGTACCCATCTGGCTACCGGACATTACGCAAAGGTGTGTCATGACCAAAACGGCAGGGGGGCATTGTATCGACCGGTCGATCAGCGAAAAGACCAGACATATTTCTTGTTCAGTCTTGATGCAGAACAACTTGGGCGGACGCTTTTTCCGCTGGGCGACATGACAAAGGACGAGGTACGAGATGTGGCTCGCGCGGCAGGAATGGTTAACGCCAATAAGCCTGAGTCCCAGGACATTTGTTTTATTCCGGACGGTGACATCGTGAAATTCCTTGATGATGAGATCGCCCATGCAAAACCTGGCCGCATACTTGATTCGTCCGGACAACAACTGGGTACCCACGCGGGGATCCACAGGTACACCGTCGGCCAACGACGAGGTCTGGGCGTGAGTTCAACGGCGCCATTGTATGTTTCTCAAATCAACGGGGAGACGGGTGACCTGGTCGTGACAGACCGTGACGGATTATTCCGGCATTGTGCAGATATTGAGGATGTACGGTGGATCGACGGCGAGCCCCGGCAGGCGATTACAGCAGATGTGCAAGTTCGGTATCGCAGTCGACCCCTGCCAGCCCGGATCGAGCCAAATGGCAATCGGGCGCGAATCCGGTTTAGCGGAGACACTGGCGAAGTTATCAGCCCGGGGCAAGCGGCAGTCTTCTATGACGGAGATCGGGTTCTTGGCGGTGGTTGGATTTGCAGTGGCGTCGATGAGGCAGGTTCGCTGTGAAGATTGCATTTGCTACGTCTGGTTGTCGCGTCAACCACTTTGATACGTCTGCAATGATTGATTCGCTGGGCGACGCGGGGCAGGTTGTCGGGTTCGACGACCGCGCTGACGTATATGTCGTCAATACCTGCACGGTAACCCACAAGGGCGATGCAGATGCCCGGAAATTGATACGGCGCGCACACCGCACGAATCCCGACGCACAAATTGTCGTAACAGGATGCCTCGCACAAACCCAGCCGGAGACGGTCAGTCGCATGGATGGAGTTAGCCACGTCCTCGGAAACAGCCATAAGGACAGACTACGAGACGTAATTGGGAGCACAGGGGGCACCAGTGCCAAACCGCTCATTCAGGTCAAGGAACTGGGTTTTACGGACAGAATCCCGGAGTTGCCGGTTTTGTCCGATTATGCGGGCCGATCCCGCGCGACTGTAAAGATCCAGGATGGCTGTGACTATTCGTGTACGTTCTGTGTTATCACGATTGCCCGCGGACTGAGTTCATCTGTTCCTGTGGAAAAGGTTATTCACCAGATCCATAGTTTCGAAGAGGCCGGATTCAGTGAGGTCGTCTTGAGCGGTGTCCAAATGGGACGATATGGGAGAGACCTCGAGCCGCCAATCAGCCTGGCAGCGGCGTTGCAGTTGATTCTGGACAAGACCGGAATTCCGAGGATCCGGCTTAGTTCGATTGATCCTCGCGAGGTGACGGACGAATTCATTCGTCTTGTCGGGGATTCCACCCGAATCTGTCCGCACCTGCACATACCGTTGCAAAGCGGGGACGATGCAATCCTGATGTTGATGCGCAGGGACTACGATACGTCCGATTACCGGGCAATGATAAATAGACTTCGTTCCGCACGAAATAACCTGTTGATCGGCTCCGACATTATCGTGGGGTTTCCCGGAGAGGGGCCCAGCGAATTTGATATGACAATGCGTATGGTCGAGGAACTGATCGACCACGTCCACGTGTTTTCCTACAGCGATCGGCCGGGTGTCACCGCTGCTTCACTTCCAGACAAAGTGGATCCCCAGATCATACAGCGCCGGTCCCGGGCCGTTCGCGAACTGGGCGACCAGAAACGTCGTCAGTTCGCGAGCCGGCTGGGTGGGACGGTGCAGGATGTCGTAGTGGAAGGGCAGACCGTGGCAGGCTGTTCGACTGGATATACTGGCCACTTCGTACCCGTCGAATTTTCTGGTCATAAGAGTAAGCGCGGCGAGTTGGTACAGCTGCGGCTTGAATGGACGGGCGATCGGCTGATTGGCGGAATGTCCTGAAATGTCTGTAGATGACTTTGCTGCTGCAATTGGATTCACGGCCAGGGAGCCGCACTTGTGGGATGCGGCTCGCACGCATCCAAGTTTTGTGAATGAACACCCTGATCAGGGTCCCGGTTACGAACGCCTGGAGTTTTTGGGAGACGCGCTCATTGGCGCCGCAGTTGCGCAGGTGCTTGTTGACGAACGTCCCGGTTTTTCGCCAGGGCAGTTGACGTTTATGCGCAGCGCGCTGGTTCGTAAACCGGCACTGGCGTCCTGGGGAAACGACCATGACCTTCGCCGATTTATTCGCATTGGCGGAACTGCGCAGGGGGTTGATCACGTCGGCTGGAAGTCGATCGTTGCCGATGTTACAGAGGCCGTCCACGCAGTTATTTACCTGGAGCAGGGTTGGTCCGCATTGGTTGAATTTGTGCGTGCAGGAATTGCATCGGACATTCCAGACTACGAATCGACTCGAAGGGAACTGGAACCCAAAAGCGTATTGCAGGAGTACCTGGCGGAGCAGCAAATAGAACCGGCTTACAAGTCACATGACGACACCGACGCCCGTGTCGTTGCCGAAGTCCGATTCGGGCAGCACGTCGTAACCGAGTTCGGCCGCAGCAAGCGCGCAGCGGAGGTGGCCGTCGCAAGAAAGGCATTGAACATCCATTTTCCACATGTTGATCGCGACAGTTCGTCGTGAAGTCGGGATTTGTAGCTGTTCTCGGACG
>JBFJWU010000380.1:0-3779 GCA_041623475.1 bacterium
CCGTAAACGCAGGCGAAACTGGTGCCGCCATTGACAACCTCGTATCCACCATCGTCGTCGCAATCATAGTCGTACTGAACAATATCCAGAGGGTCAGAGGCAGCCGACGTAATCAGGACGGAACCCGCGCCCTCCAAAACCGGACCGGCTGAGTTCAGGCTGACCCATGCTGGTGGGACATTTTCGATGACAAACGTAGTCGTTGTAACAACAACTACGTCGCCGTCACTGACTTGCACGTTAATATCGTAACTACCTTCGTTCAGCCCGAAGTAGTCACAACTGTAACTGGCTGACGCGACCACTTCGTAAACAAGGTCGTCGTCGCAGTCGTAGGAGTATGTCAGCGCATCGTAGGGATCAGACGCGGATACCGTAACCAGGACACTGCCATCGCCCTCGAGCACCGGACCGTTATTACCGACAAACGTCACAACGGGGGCAACGTTCTCGACAACAACCGTTGTCGTGCCGATTACAAACGCTTCATCGTCATTCGCTCGAACCGCAATCGTCAACAGGCCGTCATCCGAGACATAGGAACAATTTGTTCCGCCCGGCAGGCCGGTCTTCTCAAAGACGCCGTTATTGTCACAATCATAGTCAAACGTAACGGGATCATTCGGATCCGTCGCGGTTGGATCAATAAAGACAAAGGCGTTGCCCTCCGGGACAGGTCCGTTGTTTGCAATTCCGACCAGCGTCGGCGCGACATTCAGGACCGTGACATCCGTCGCCGCAAATACGGCAGTCAGATCGTCACGTGCACGAATATCAAAGGTGAACGTACCCTCGTCCGTGACTGGACAGCTCATGACTCCGGACGTATTCCACGTCACATCTGCGGCGCCATCGAAATCACCATCCATGTCGCAGTCGACCGCAAACACGATCGTGTCAACGGGATCCGTGGCGCCAATTGTAAAGATGACCGAGGCCGCCTCGGATACCGGACCACTGTTGGTCACACTGGTCACCGCGGGCGCGACATTGTCGATGGTTACAGACGTCGCATCTGTGACCGCAACGATCCCGTCCCAGACCTGGACCCCCATCACCAGGGTGCCCTGGTTGCTGTTACTGAAATCGCACTTATTTACACTGGTTCCCGGCGTTTCGTAAAGATCATCGCCGTCACAATCCCAGTCGTAGCTGAGCGAATCAAACGCATCCGATGCAGCAACCTGCAATTGGACCGTGCCATCACCCTCGTCGTGCGGTCCGTCGTTGGCTAACATTCCAATCACTGGTGGCAGGTTGTTGACCAAAACTACAGTCGCGGCGCCAGTCGACGTATCGTCGTCATTGACACGAACGAAAACATTAAAACTGCCGTCATTCTCTGTATACGGGCACGTTGTTGCGGCTCCCGCATCAAACTGGTCATACGTAAAATCGCCGTCGCAATCATAGTCATACGTCAGTGCATCGTATGGATCGGTCGCAGCCACGCTGACATTGACTGTCCCGGACCCCTCGTTGACCGGCCCATCATTGGTAACCAACGATACGAGCGGCGGCACATTCAGGACCGTGACAATGGTGCTGTCAATCGCCTGGTCCTTGTTATCTCGCACACGAACGTGTGCAACAATCGACCCGTCATTGCGCCCGGAATATCCGCAAGAATATGCGGGTCCCTGCCCGGTCACTTCATAGGCACTGTCACCGTCACAGTCATAGTCGTAGGCGAGTGTATCAAACGGATCCGACGCAGACACGGTGACCTGGAAAGTCCCGCTTCCTTCATTGACAGGACCGTTGTTAACCGTACTGCTGATCACCGGTGCAACGTTATTTACCGTCACTACCGTGAAGTCGACATCGATTCCGCCATCCCCGTCAGTCGCGCGAACCTTGATCGTATGAGTGCCATCCTGACCAACATCGCACGTTGCTGTCCCGGTCACGTCACCGGTCACGTCCGCTGCCGAACCAAAAATGTCGTCGCCATCGCAATCGTAGTCAAAAACCAGGTCGGCAGTGTCAGCCGGGTCTGTCGCGGTTACGGTGACATTAACTGTGGTGCCCTCGTCAACCGGCCCGTCATTGACGGCTGACTGAATTGTCGGGGCAACGTTCTGAACCATATAGAAGGTTTCCGCTGTCGCCTGGGACATATCGTCCAGTACCCGTACGCCGACGCGATAGGTACCGTCATCGAGCCCGGTATACGGGCAATTATGTGACCCGGACAAGCCGGATACCTCATACGATCCATCGTTGTCGCAGTCGTATTCGATGGTCAGCGGGGTATCGACATAGACATCGTTTGCCGACACGACGACCAGGACGGTACCGCTGCCTTCGTTGACCGGTCCGCCATTGTTGACACCAGTGATAGTTGGCACGACATTTTCGACCGTAACGTCGGTCAGGGTCGTCACCGTTGAAACGTCATCGCTGGCACGTACAGCAACGGTCCAGGTGCCCTGGTTGGTCGGACCGTACGGGCAATCGTATGCGCCAACCTGTCCGCCGACTTCGAAGAATCCGTCATTGTCACAGTCGTAGTCGAACGTGACACTATCGAACGGATCGGTAACGTCAGGTGCAATCGTGACCGTGCTGTCACCTTCCAGAACCGGTGTTGGGTGCGTAATCGCGTTGAATACGGGCGCGACGTTATATGCGCTGACCGTCGTCAGTGCCACCGTATAGGTCACTCCATCCCAGGCACGGACCGGGATGTCATAGGACCCCTGGTTACCAAGCTGGCACTGCAGTTCGCGGGACGTGCTGGCGCTGACGTCGTTTGCCTCGCCCCAGTTGCCATCATTGTCACAATCGGCGTCGAACGTTTCAGCGTCAAAATCCAGTGAGGAAATATAAACCGAAACAAAGCCGTTCTCGGCCACTGGACCCGCATCCGTTACCGCATTGATGGTTGTCGGAACGTTGAGGACCGTATAAACCGTTGTCGCCGTAACAATTGACGTGTCATCGTCATTGGCACGGACAACGACCGTATATGTACCCTGGTCAAGGTTTGTGTAGGGACAATCAAAAACACCACCGGCACCCATAGTTTCGAAGGTCCCGTCATTGTCACAGTCGTAGTCGAACGTCAGGCTGTCCCACGGATCCGATCCGTTGGCTGTAATCGTAACGGTGCCGGTCCATTCTGTGACCGGACCGGCATTTGCCGGAGCGATCGAAGGCAGGACATTGGTTACGGTGAAAACGGTTGTGGAGACGGCAGACTGCCCGCCATCATCGTCGTTCGCACGAACTCGGACTGTATATGCTCCGTCATTCAGTGCATACGCGCAGTTATAACTGGCCCCTTGCCCCGTAACTTCAAAAATGCCGTTGTCGTCGCAATCGTAGTCATACGTCACCGGGTCAATCACGTCGGTCGCCAGGGCCGTAATATTGACTGTCGCGGTACCTTCGTTCACCGGGCCGGCATTGGCAACCCACTGCATGACCGGCGCCAGGTTGTTGACCGTTACGTTGTGCGTTACGGCAACGCTGGTGTCATCGTCGTTGACCCGGACACCGACCGTCCAAATGGGCTCGTCGGTCGGCCCATAGCTGCAAAGATAGCTGCCGCCTTTGTCCTGTGCTTCAAACGAACCGTCGTTATCACAGTCGTAGTCAATTTCAATCGAATCGATGACATCAGATGCCACCGTATTGATCCAAACGGTACCGCTGCCTTCGATGACCGGCCCGCTGTCGGATACGTTGCTGATAACCGGGTCGACGTTGTCAATAATGACAATCGTCTGGGACGTATCCGTCACATCGCCGTCAAAGGCCCGGACGTTAACAAC
>JBFJWU010000381.1:0-3771 GCA_041623475.1 bacterium
CCTGGGAATTGCCGCTGGCGGTTGTGTTAAACCTTGCCGAACACCGCTATCAGGACGCATTTGACGTTGTTCCAGTCAGTGGGAAACTGGTCCGGCAACTGGGTGTGCGTGGTATTTTGTAACCATGCCCAAGCACGTTGCCGTCGCGATTCGTGACCCGCGCCTCCGTCAGCTTGTCGTCGACCGGATACAAAGTGCCGGGGCGCAAGTGCTCGAAGGCGCGAGTGCGATCGACGCATATAATCACGGCCGGGATACGACCACAGATTTACTGGTTTTGGACCTGCATATGCAGGATGCCCACGGTGATCAGGTCTGCCGCGACCTGAAAACCGGTGAGTTGTCGGCGGGGTTGCCGATTGTCATGTTGATCGAAGAAAGCGACGAATGGTTTCGGCAACGGTGCGCTGATGCCGGTGCTGATGTCATCCTGACTTACCAGGAGTCCGGCCGACTTGTGTCGACAATTGCCGGTATTCTCAAATCGGAACGACGCATCCATACCAGCGGCAAGATGGACTACTATCTTGTCGAAAGCTCGTCGCGAAACGTGCACACGGCCAAGGTCGACAACATCAGTTTGTCGGGAATCGGCTGCCGTGCGCGCGAATGCGAACTGGAGGCCGGCTTCAAAATCGATGTCAAAGTCAGTGTGCCAGACGAGGCTCCAGTGATGGGGCGTTGCACGGTGGAAAAAGTCAGTCCGCCGGACCCACGAGGTATTTATCACATTGCCGTTTCCTGGGATGGGTTTCGTTCTGGCGACCGGGATCGGCTGAAGGAATGGATCCGGCGTAACCTCGCAGTACAGGCCCAGCCGGTCTAGTTCGCTCCAAAACACTGATCGGGCCCACAATACGGTCAATTTCTGTGGGAAATTTATTGCGTCAATGGCCGTATTCTGTTAAATTACGGACTTTTACGCCCCCAGTTGCGATGTCGGAGAAATGGAACCCGAAGGGTCTGACAGGAACGTTTCTGCGCCGGAAAACGGTGTTGAAGCGGAATTAGATGATCGATTCGGGTCCTACCTGGCGGAGCGCGGGTTTGACCTCGTCGAGGTTACGTACCGGACTGAACACCGGGGCAAGGTTCTGCGATTCACAGTGGACCGTGTTGGCGGTGGCTTGACCGTAGACGAGGGCGTAAAACTCACCCGCGAAATCGGTGCTTTGATTGAAGCCGATTCGCGCCTGGACAGTCTGCTTCCCGGTCCTTACAACCTGGAAGTATCCAGCCCAGGGATCTTCAGGACCCTGTCGCGACCTCGGGACTTCGAGCGCGCATGGGGCAAGCGCATAAAATTGCGTTGGCGGCCTGGTGACGGTGCCGCCGAAGAGGTGATCGGCGTCTTAAAGGCGTACGGCGACGGCAAGGTAGTGCTTGAAGCAGATGGTGAGACGATCGAAGTGGATACAAGTTCGGTAATAAAGGCTCGATTGGAGCCTGAATTGCCATTTGGCCGGAAATAGTCTCAGGAGGACTTGGGATGTCAACGGAATTGGGACGGGTAATCGACGTAGTTGCCCGTGAAAAAAATCTGGAACGCGACATCATTGTCGGTGCCGTCGAAGCTGCTATGGTAGCCGCGGCCAAGAAAGTGATGCACAAAGAACACGACAACATCGAAGGTCAGTTCCACGAGGACACTGGCGAAGTTGAGTTGTTTGAGTTCAAGGACGTCGTTGAAACAGTCGAGGATCCCGACATCGAGATCTCGCTTGAGGACGCTCTTGAAATTGATCCCGACACTCAGATCGGTGACAGTCTGGGGTTCAAGCTGGATACGTCGGAGTTCGGCCGAATTGCAGCACAGAATGCCAAGCAGATCATCATGCAGAAAATTCGCGAAGCGGAAAAAGAGCTCATTCTTGAGGAGTTTGCCGACCGCGAGGGCGAAATTATCAACGGGATTGTCCGCCGCGTCGTTGACGGAAATGTCATTGTCGAATTGGGCCGTGCCGAGGGCATTCTTCGCCGGCGCGAGCAAATTCCCGGCGAGACGTATCGCGCTGGCGATCGCCTGAGGGCTTTGATCACCGAGATCGAAATTGCGGGTCGTGGGCCGGAAGTTCTGCTCAGCCGCACCCACCCGCTGTTGTTGAAGAAGTTGTTTGAATTTGAGGTTCCCGAGATCTACGAAGGAACAGTTGAAATACGCGGTGTTGCGCGCGAGCCGGGCAGTCGCAGCAAAGTGGCCGTATTCAGCCGGGATTCAGATGTGGATCCGGTCGGTGCGGCAGTTGGTGTTCGTGGTTCCCGGG
Organism: bacterium; assembly: GCA_041623475.1. Lineage (GTDB taxonomy): Bacteria > J088 > J088 > J088 > J088 > JBFJWU01. The sequence continues at coordinate 2,265 of JBFJWU010000381.1, forward strand.
TACAGAATATTGTCCAGGAACTTCGCGGTGAAAAAATCGACATTATTCCCTGGAGCGATGACCCGGCGCGATTGATCGAAAATGCGCTCAGTCCGGCCCAGATTTCTCAGGTCATCATTGATGAAGACGATCACCTGATGGAGGTCGTCGTTCCAGATGACCAGTTGAGCCTCGCAATTGGCCGCAAGGGCCAGAATGTCAAGCTGGCAGTGCAGTTGACAGGCTGGAATATCGACATTCGCGGTGAGTCGGAAATCATGGAAATGAGTCGCAAAGCCAAGCAGACACTCAGCCAGATTCCGGAAATTACGGATACCGCAATCGAATTGCTGTTCCACGCCGGAATTACATCGATTCAGGATGTTGCCGACATGGCGTCCGAAGATGTTGCCGAAGCGACCGGGTTGAGGGCCGATCGTCTGGAACTGTATCGCGAAAATGCGCTGAAGATTATCGAGGAACTGGGCCCCGAGGGGCTGGCTGCACGCGAGGCAGAACTGGAAGCTGCATTGGCCGCTGAAGACGCGGCACTGGCAGCAGAGGAAGCGGCGGCAGAAGCTGCTGAAGCTGCTGAAGAAGGAACGGCTGAACCGGACGAGCCCGAGGGTGATCCTGAAGCCGGGGACGACAATGTGGATGCTGCCGATGATGATTCGGAATCTGCCGACGATGCAGACGATGAGCCGGCCGATTCCGAAAACGATACGCCGAGTACGGATACTGACGGCGAATCAGATGATGACAACCGGGACGCTGATGAAGATACAACTCCGGGCGACGACGAGGGCGAACAGGAATAAACATCAATGCGTGTATTTGAACTATCCCGCGAACTGAATGTCTCCAATCAGGAGGTCATTGCCAAGCTGCGTGAATTTGGGGTCGATGTAACGAACCACATGAGCAGCGTTGACGAGGGCGATGCGCGCAAGGTCCGGCAGGAAATTGCGCCAGATGAAGAGAAAAAACAGGACACCGAAGACGCCCGAATCAAAAAGACCGTAATTCGGCGACGTGTGGTTCGCCGTAAAGCGAAAGCATCGGACTCGGATGGTGATGAATCACCGGACACTGAATCCGAAGCCGACGATTTGGCGGATGAGGCGTCTGGCAGTGCCGAGCCTGAAACCGAGGTTGCAGAAGCTGCCGCAGATACGGCCGACACGGAAGATGTGGCGGGGGCAGAACCCGAAGATAAGCCAAAACCCAAGAAAAAAACCGGTGCGCGAATCGTCGACAAGATCGATCCGCCACCCAAGCCGGCGGAAGATACCGAAAAGAAAGACGACGACCAGAAAAAATCCAAACCCCGGCGCAGAATCGTCGCGAAGCGGATGTACCGTCCTTCAAAGGCCGAAGAAAAGACACTTGCGAAGATTCGTCAGGCGCGCCAGAAAAAACGTGGCGCACCACCGACAGAAACCCAGCCGCTGAAAGCTGAGAAACGCAAGATCCGTATTGAGGAAACGATTACGGTTGGCGACCTGGCCAAGGGGATGGGCGTCAA
>JBFJWU010000382.1:0-3759 GCA_041623475.1 bacterium
GACCGGTCGGTGCCCGGCGTTGACTCTCCCTGGACAGACACCAGTTTGACCCGGTCGCTTGCGGCATAGAGCAGGTCGAGGATGCGTTTTTCTGCCCGTGGCGGCCAGTTTCCTCGCAGATGGACTTCGGGGCGATTACTGCGGGGTATCCAGACCGGCGCGATGTTGTCCCAGGGCGCACCGTCAGTTTCAGGCAACTCCAGAATCAGGCGACCTTCTTCGCGCGGCGCCAGCAGTTCAAACTGAAAGCGGCCGTCAACCGCGACAATCTCGGCCGGAGGACGGGGTGGCGCATGCCATCCCAGACGGACGGTGGCGTTTGGATTACCCTGGACCGTCCCGGAAATTCGAACCAGGTCGCCAGCGGGCGTCACGTCAATGGCGCCGAATCCGACATTGGCAACTGCCGGATTGCCGCCGGCACCGTACCAGCGTGACGACCGGAATCCCGACCCGGCCATGCTGGTCGGTGGCTCGAGGTCCGAAACCACAACCAGATCACGGTCCGAGTAGTCGCCGATCAGGCCAGCCAGGCAGGCACTGATGTCAGCACCACCCAACCCATGATGTTCACGAATGACACCGATGAACCGGCGTGGGATCGGGTCCGCCGCCGAGTGTATTTTGATCGAGTCATCGCCGCGGCAACCAAGCACCTCGCCGTCGGTCCACCGGTACGTGCGCCACAGACGATCCAGTAATGACGCGGCCCGGTCCAGTGGTCGCTGGCCGGCATTGCCGATCGCCATGCCGGCCGACAAATCAACAACAAATACTGGCTTCTGCAGGTCGTATAATTCGGCATCCTGCAGCGGCGACCCTGAACACGTTGGCCCGATTGCGGCAGCAGCCAGAACAGCGATTGCGATAGTTCGCAACGCCAGCAGCATGGGCTGATCCAGGCGAATAATCCGCTGGTCTGCCGGATCCGGCCGTTTCAGGAACCGCCAGGTTGCCCACGGCAGCCGTCGTGGGCGCGACCGGGTCAACAGGTGCAGGACCAGTGGGACAGCCAGCGCGAGGAACAATGCGGCAAGTGCCGGTCGAGTCAAATCGATACCCCGGTCGCCAGAAAAGTCAATGCCGCGTATGGCATTTCGTCAGTTGACTGGGTTCGCCAGCCAACCCCCATGTTCCCGGCGGTATACCGGCAGGCATCCAGGTGCTGCTGGAATGCCTGATGGTACTCGTCCGCAACTGCTCGCGGGTCCAGTCGAAACGGCGTAACATCCGGGCCTTCCAGGGGAACCAGTTCGTGCGGTCCCCGCATGGCGAAGTCCAGTTCGTCACGATGAAGCAACTGCAACGCACGTACATCGACGCCACGGACGGTCAATAATCCGTACTCGGTCAGCAGGTCGCAGGCGTCTTCGTCCAACCAGTCGCCGATTGCACAGACAACGTCGGCGTTGGATACCAAAAGCTCGAGGGGCGGGCGCAGTGCCGCCCGGGTTGGTTTCAGGACGGCTAACCGGTCAAGCATGATGTGTTCCGTTGCGTGGCCACTGCGCGGTTTGTCCAGGTCGTCCGGGGATGTCCAGACTGACACGGCGTGCCCCTGCCGGATGCCATGAACCAGCAGCGCACCAGCCAGCGTCGTCGCCCAGTCCAGTTTCCCGGTGCCTTGACCCTGACCATAGGACATGCTCTCTGTGCCATCGATTATGATCACAATCCGCAGATGCGCGACCCGGTCCATTTCCCGAACCAGCCAGCGATCCGTGCGTGCCGACGCGCGCCAGTCCAGTTGCTTCAACGGGTCCCCGCTGCGGTACTCCCGGAGTTCGCGAAACTCGCCGCCACTGCCGCGACGGCGGGTGCGATCCGTGCCGGCCCACAAGGACCGCGCCATCGCCTGCGAACGCAGCGGCAACGGCAACGCCAGCAGCTCGCTCAGCGACGAGGAATTCACACTGCGATGGTTACGGCGTCGCGAATGTCCGGGATCAATTGGTCGACAGTGACCTTGTCGCGTTCCGCAGAAAAATTCAGGACAACACGGTGTCCCAGCACATTTGGCAGCAAACGAACCATGTCTGCCAGGGATGCTGCAGTCCGCCCTGACAGCAGGGCCAGGGCCTTGGCACCAAGAATCAGGTCCTGGCTGCCACGGGGTCCTGCGCCCCAGGCAACATATTCGTTGATGGTTTTGATCGCGTCCGGTCCCGGGCGGGTCGACCGAACCAGTCGCACCGCGGTATCAATTACTTCGTCCGCTGCCTCGATCCCTGGCAACAACGTTTGCAGCCTGACAATGTCAGCCGCAGTGGCAACCGGTTGGACCTGTTCCTGCGATGCGACTGTTGTCCGGCGAACGATCTCCATTTCCTGCTGTTCATCAGGATATGTCAGGTTGACACTGAAGAAAAAGCGATCCAGCTGGGCTTCCGGAAGTGGGAAGGTTCCTTCCTGTTCGATGGGGTTCTGGGTCGCAAGGACCAGGAACGGATCCGGCAACGGATGGGTTGTCGTCCCGACGGTGACCGACCGTTCCTGCATGGATTCCAGCAACGCGGCCTGGGTCCGTGGCGGGGTCCGGTTGATTTCGTCAGCCAGGACCAGGTTGGCAAAAACCGGCCCCTGTTCAAACCGAAAAGAACGCGCACCACCCTGCACATCGCCATCAAGGATTTCGGATCCTGTGATATCAGACGGCAACAGGTCCGGCGTAAACTGGATCCGGTTGAAACTGAGCTCCATCGCATCTGCAAGGGCCTGGACACTGCGGGTCTTGGCCAGACCGGGCACGCCGATCAACAGGCTGTGGCCGCGACTGAGCAGGGCAACCAGGAGGATCTCGACCAGTTCTTCCTGGCCAACGATAACCTTACGGACCTCCTGCTGGATTCGTTCCAGGATTTCCCGCGCTTCGTCAGCATCCGACTGGTTTACAGATTCATTTTGTGGCATTCCAGATCTCCATCGCGTTGGTGTATTTGGTTGTACGGTCCTCGTCACCCAACCGGGTACTGGCCTGAACCAGTCCATCAATAACGGTTTCGTGAAACGGCGCAATCGAAAACGCCTTCTCATATCGTTCAATCGCCTCGGCGGGATCGGACCGGAACAAGGCGATCTTGCCCAGCAACCAATGCGCCGTCGCCCGGTCGGGATCACGAACCAGCAGTGCCCGCAGTTCCGATTCCGCCCGCCGATAATCACCGCCAATCATCATGGCCTCGGCGACCTTCAGGCTCAGCGATGCCGGTCGATAGCCCAGTTCGCCCTCGGCCTTGACGTATTCCGTGACGGCCGCGGCCCAACGGCCTTCTTTTCGCAACAGGTCGCCAAGGCGGGTGAACTTTCTGGCTGCACGCCCGGCGATCGGCTCCGGCTCGGCGACATCAGGATCCTCGGCAACCGAACGCGGAATAAACTTGTATCCGGGAACCGGGTCCAGTGCCGTGGTCTGTAACCGAACGAGAAACCGGTCCCAGAGCTGGTCGACACTGGTCACGTCCAGTTCCTTGAATCCTCGTCCGGTTCCCTCGCCGAATGCCTGGACAACGTTGCGCAACTTGCGTGGACCGCCGTCTTCGATAATCTGCTGGATTAACAACGTCACCTCGGCAAACGCCAGCGACGTCTGCCAGCCGGAATCCAGCTTTGCCAGCGATGGCATCATCTGGTTGAACGGTACCCACGTATTGGTTCGCCGGGCTTCGTGGAGAATCGACTGCTGAATCGGGTGCAGTTGACCGACGTCCGGCTCCTGCCAGCCGGGCCGTGATTTCGCCACCGTACAGCAGGATCACCCCC
>JBFJWU010000383.1:0-3735 GCA_041623475.1 bacterium
ACACCACCATGGACGACGACGCGCTCACAGGCGGCTTTACCGAAACAATGTGGCCGGTGCTGCGGGGCATGAACCTGCGGTTTATGGACCCGGTGGACAAGACATGGAAAGACGAATGGGACAGCGCCGCGCGAACCGGTGCTGGTACGCTGCCGCAGGCGGTTGAAATTACGCTCTGGCTGGCGGCACCGGAAAGTGACGGGGCCGAGGTCAAAAACCCGATCATCCTGGGCAAGACGATCATGATTCCCACCGTCGCCCCCATCGACAGATGAGGCGACTGCACCCCCGTGACGGGCGGCAACGTGGTGCCGCCCTGTTGTTTGTGATCGGACTGGTGGTCCTGCTGATGGCGATCCTGTCCGGACTGCAGTACGAAGTCGTCCGGACACTGAACAGTGTCCAGAACACGCGGACGCTGCTGGAAGCCCAAAAAATGGCGGAAACCGGGATCTCGGCGGCCATGATCCTGCTCAAATACGACCACGAGGAAGACACCCGCAACAACACGCCGGTGGATTATTACTTCAAAATCGACCTGGGCGATGGCCTGGAGGCGCTGGAGGCGTTGAGCAACATTAACGAAATCTGGAGCCTGTTCCTGCCTGGCGGCATGTCGGCGCTGGCGGCGCTGGGGATGGGCAGCAACCTGTTTCCCATCGGTGACGAGGGCGGCGTCGAGGTCAGCCTGGAGGACGAGTCCGGCAAGTGGAATGTCCATCGAATCCGCTGGCCCCGGGTGATCAAGGCCGACGACAATAATTTCAAGGCCGCGCTGAACGGGTTCACCTATCTGACCGACAGCGAAGACGAGGCCCGGACCATTGTCTGGTCGCTGGTGGACTGGATGGACAGCAACGCTGTCCAGCAGGATGGGGCGGGTGCCGAATCGTTCTATTACCAGTCCCTGGACAATCCCTACCGGGCGCGCAACGGCGACTTCCAGCACGTTGACGAACTGCGGGCCGTCCGTGGCATTGACGAGGCCGTCTTTGCCGCCGCCCAGAGCGCCGTCACTGTCTGGCCCAACCGCCAGAAATACAGCTATTACAAGATCAACGTCAACACTGCATCCGCGGATGCACTGCTGTTCCTGCACCCTGATCTGGACATCACCGCGGCCGAGGACATCGTCCTGGCGCGGGATGACGAACATTTTGCGACGGCGGCCGATTTTCGCAATTACATCATCAAGGAACTGGGCCTCAAAAAGATCGGCAACGAGATGATGACGATGGCCAACTTTTCGGTCCAGTCCAACACCTTCCGGGTCCGGTCCACCGGGTATTTTCGCGATCGCCGTGCCAGCCTGGAGGCGGTCATCCAGCGCCTGCGCACCGGTCAGATGAAAATCCTGCATCGGCGGTGGGTCACGCTCTAGGTTGCTTGCCACGGGGCATCGATCATACCGCGGGGTCGGCCGGTTGACGGTTGGCCAGCCGATGCTGGTCTAATAAAATTGCAATGACTCACGGGAGGCGTCAATGAACAAACGATGGCAATGTGCCGCGGCGGTGGTCGTTGTGGCGGGACTTGCGTCCTGCGACCCGGAACCGGCCGTCAGCACCAGCGGCGAACCGATTGAGTATGCAGACGCGTTCCGCATCGTCCGCATCGGCACGGACGCGTCGGCAGCCACCCGACTGTCCGTCCACGCCTGTGCGGGACTCAATAATCGCCGCCTGGGGGGATCGGTCTTTGTCCAGACAGACACCGGCGTGGACCAGGCGCTGCTGGACGGCGCATTCCTGCAGGACGAACAATGGCTGCCCGAACTGGGCCTGTCCGGATCCGAAACGGTGGGTGCCGACGAGTTCCTGAACGAATGTGTGGCCGATTTCGACGGTTGCGTGCGTTATTCCTATGAGTCCCAGCAGGAGATCCTGCCAGCCATCTTGACCGCGTCGGCGGCGCTGGGTGTGCCGCCGCTGGCGGACGAGTCGCCGGTCAGCTGCGACAATCCGACGCTGGACGCAACCCGCGAGTTTGCTGACCGGGATACCCAGCTGCTGTCCACGCAGTACGTATACGACAACTACCTGGACCAGACCAGCGGCCTGGCAATGCTTAATCCCGGTTACAACCGCGAGGCCGAGGACCTGGCCAATCCGGAGCTGATCGAGGACATGCCCGTTGCCCTGGTTGATTTTGTCTTTGCTCGCAAGCTGTTTGTCGTTTTCATGATCAACGGCTGTATCGATGACCACCCGGAAAAAGCGCTGCTGTCCAGCATCGTTGCCGACAGCGGCTGGGACACACCGATCGGTGTCTTCGGCTACAACGACAGCTGGCTGATCGGCGGCTACCTGTACGAAGCCCAATCCCGCTGCCTGGATGCGGCCAACATGGGAGCGATCCCGACGCGGACCACCAACCTGTCGTTTTTCGATACCCGCCGCCCGAACATCGAGTCCAACGACGACCTGGCCCGGATACCGGTCGAATCCGTGACGTACGACCCGGACAAGACGTACGTCACATTTGTCGTTGGCGACGGCGATAACGTCCGCTACATCATGAGCACCCGCAAGGAATGGATGGACCAGCGACTGGCCATCTGCAAGGACGCCGACCCCGAATGCCCGCCACTGGCCTGGAGCATTTCGCCGCACCTGCCGGACATCGCCCCGGACGTGCTGCAGTGGTACTACACAGCCGCCAGATCCACCGGGGCCGACTATTTCGTCCTGCCGCCCAGCGGGTACCAGTACGCGTACCCGACGTCACTCAACAAGGATGACCAGGTCGTGTTTGCCCGGCGGACCGAGCAGGCGGGCCAGGTCCTGGGGGTTCGCGGTGTCGTGCACTGGGAATGGCTGGATTCGTGGCGGGACGCCACCGATGATTTTCTGCCCAATTACGCCCACGCCGACGGACAGATCCGCGGGATTTTCCCGATCAACGTGCCGTACCTGGCCGAGGCGTTCCCCTGGTGGCCCGACGGCCAGATGACCGATGTGATTACCGGCGCTGACGGTAGCAAGCTGGCCGTATTTCGCCCCCAGTCATGGCGCGGCGTCGACGGCAGCGATGATTTCCACCTGACCCCGGCGGACATGGCCGACAAGCTGGGGGCATTCCCCCGGGGAACGGTTACCTGGGTCTACATGACCAGTGACGGCGGCCTGACGCTGGAGAACTCGTATTTTGCGCTGGTTGACCTGCTGCCGGACCACGTGCAGCTGGTGTCGACGGATGCGGCGGCGGAATTGGCGATTGCGGCGGAGTAGGGGGGAATAGTTTGTGGCTAGAACCTGAGGCTGCGTGGAAATGCCACATGCCAGGACTGTCTCCACCTCGACCTTTTTGCAGTTTGGCGGGACATCTTGAATTGGTCCGTTGAACGGACTATGATTCGGGGCAAATACACAAATACCTGTCAACGAATCATATGTACATTTCAAATAACATAGTTTTTATGAAGTCGAAACCGACAGGCGCGGTTTCGAGGGCCTACTTTAATACAGAAATCGACCGATGGAGACCGTAAAATGCGCAAATTTTTGACGATTATCGGGATCACGGCTATAAACCCGCGCTTTTTGAATGGGTCGCACCTGGCACATGGCTACCAGATGCGTCTCTGCCTGAACGCCGGCCCCCAATATCCCAACCACCGAGGCATCAGTCCGCGCCAAATATTTGGTGGCTACCCCGCTACCGGCAGCGGTTCGTAATCCGGTTATCGACCCGCCATCCATAATAGACAGCAAAGCTCCAGTCTGCGGATCGTGC
>JBFJWU010000384.1:0-3717 GCA_041623475.1 bacterium
CGCGATCGCGACGCCCTGCAGGTGGCTTCGCGTCGACTGTCAGAGGTTGATCACGACGTCCGCGTTGTTACAGTCCCGGGTATTTTTTCGGATGCACGCCACGCTCTGGACTCTGCCCTTGTCGACCGCGTGGATATGCTGGTTGCCGACCTCGGTGTCAGTTCGATGCAGATCGACGCGTCGAGCCGCGGGTTTTCCTGGCGGGCCGATGGTGCGGCCCTGGACATGCGGATGGACCAGGGCACAGGAATCGACCTGGCATCGCATCTGGCCGCTGCCGATCACGGCACCATCGCTTCGGTTCTGCGCGAGTTTGGCGAAATCCGGTCGGCTGGCCGGTTGGCAAGTTTGATTGTCGAGCATCGTCCCAGAACCACAGATGAACTGCGGATCCTGGTTACACGCATCGAAGCAGGCGAAACCCGCAAGAAACTGATGGCGCGGGTTTTCCAGGCGCTTCGGATCTGGGTCAATGACGAGTTGGGCGAACTGGACCAGTTGCTGGCACAGGTTCCGGACCTGGTGCGATCTGGTGCTCGCGTGGTGTTTGTGTCGTACCACAGCCTGGAGGATCGCCGGGTCAAGGCTGCCATGAAGGATTGGGAACGCGGATGCGAATGCCCGCCCCGGCAGCCTGTCTGTACGTGTGATCGAAGCCCGCTGGGCCGACGATTGAATCGCAAGGTCGTTCGTGCCGGCGAGGCTGAGTTGCGTGGAAATCCACGCGCGGCCAGCGGGCGTCTGCGCGGTTTTCAGTTCGTGGGGGCAGCGTAATGGCGCCTGTGATGTTCAAACTGGGTGGTTGGGCCGTCCTGGTGGCGGCAGTCGGGGCGCTGGTCCACTTCCGCAGCGCGGTTGTCGCCGAGCGCTATGCCCTGGGCCAGGCCCTGGACCATGAAACTGAAGTTACCGCCGAAGGTGCGCGATTGCGGGCCGAATGGGAAAAGGCCAGTAATCCCCGGCATATCCGTGCCCGAGCCGAGCTGGAACTGAACATGCAGGACCCTGAATCTGCGCAGGTGTTGCGATGAGGTCGGGCCGGGTTCCGAAAATCGCCTTTGTCGCCGCGGGTACCGGCATCGCCCTGGCGGTGATTGCGGCGCGCCTGGTTTACGTGCAGGTGGTCAAGGCACCCGTTTTTCAGAAGCTGGCCGAGCAGCGACAGATGGGGACGGCCGCATCCGTCGGTGCACGCGGGGAAATTGTCGATCGAAACGGCGATGTCCTGGCGATTTCGGTGCCAGCTGTATCGATCTATGCTCATCCCCACAGGATCGGTACCGACGATCGCCAGCGAATCTGTGGCGCGTTACAGGCCGAAGGATTCAAGAACGTCTGCACCCGACTGGGCAGCGATTCCAAGTTTGTCTGGCTGGCTCGCAGTGTGCCACGTGACGGCGTTCCGCAGTTGACAGAGCTGGCCGCCGAGATCGATGGCCTGGGGTTATTGCCCGGCACCGTTCGCCGCTATCCCAAAGGTGACCTGGCAGGCCAGTTGATCGGATTCGTTGGCGTCGACGGCCAGGGCCTGGAGGGGCTGGAGCGATCATTGGATGACATCCTGCGCCCCCAGCCGAAGCGCGCGCTGGTCGAGCGTGACGCACGCCGAAAATTCCTGATTGGTACAGATGATCTCAATATTCTTGCGGGCGGGCGACAAAGTGTAGAGCTGACAATTGACGGCAGCTTGCAAGCACTGGTCGAGCGGTCGCTGAGCCAGTCATTGGAGACTTTTGGGGGGCGCGCCGCGATCGCTTTGCTGGCCGAGGTCGAAACAGGCGCGGTGCGGGCTGCTGCGATGGCGCCTTCGTTTGACCCAAGTAGGTTCAAAAACCACAGTCCGGCCGATTGGCGACCACGGTTTGCAACGGACACGTTCGAACCCGGCAGTACGGTTAAACCGATCGTGCTGGCTGCTGCCTTGTCAAAGGGAATGGCGATGCACGAGATCGTGTTTGGCGAAAACGGCAAGTTCCTTGTCGACGAACACGTAATTACCGACGATGAGCCACACGGCTGGTTGAGCCTTCGCAACGTCGTCGTGAAATCGTCCAACATCGGCGCGGTCAAAGTTGGGGCAAAGGTCGGAAAAAGTGATTTGCATCAGGTGTTTACGTCGTTCGGGTTTGGCCAGAAACTGGGTGTCCGATTGCCGTCCGAGGCCAGGGGGATCCTGCGCCCGGCATCCCGCTGGAGCGAGCTGGATTTCGCTACGGCATCATTTGGGCAGGGCCTCAGCGTGTCGCCGTTGCAACTTTTGTATTCGTACCTGGTCCTGGCCAGGGACGGAAGTATGCAGCGCCCGTATTTTGTCGAGCGGATCTTTGATCCGTCAACGGGCGAAATGGTCTGGTCTCATTCGCCGCTGGAAGAATCCGTTTTTCCGCACCCGGACGCGTTATCACAGGTCAGGCACGTCCTGGCCAGTGTTGTCGACGAAGGTACCGGCGCTCGAGCCCGTGTCGACGGACTGGCGATTGGCGGCAAGACGGGTACGGCACAAAAGCCGGACCTGGTTGCCGGCGGTTATCGAGAAGGGGCGTACATCGCCTGGTTTGCCGGAATGTTCCCGATTCACCGCCCAAAATGGGTCGGCGTCGTCTTGGTTGACGAACCTTCGGTAAGCATCTACGGGGGCGCTGTTGCGGCGCCGGTATTCAGGGAGATTGCCGAATCTGTCGCAATCCGCGAAGGCCTGTTGTCCTCGCTGGCGGCCAACGCGGCCGACCAGACCCTGCCGGATCCGGTCCGCATTGCGGTGCCGACACCGGAAATTGACCGGGTGCCGGACCTGGTTGGCTTATCCCTGCGTGACGCCGGGCGCCTGGCGCAGTGGCATGGGGCCAGCCTGGTGCCGTTGGGTTCCGGAATAATCGTTGGTCAGACGCCAGCTGCCGGCCAACAGGCAAACCGTGGCGACACCTGGCATGTGCGCCTGGAAAGGCAGGGCGCAGGTTGACGGCTTTGCACGCGATTCTTGACGGCACGGACTGGTCATCCAGTGCCGATCGCGACCTGCAGGTCAGTGGTGACCTGCGGGTCGATTCGCGACGAGTACGGCCGGGTGATGTGTTTGTCGCCCTTCAGGGAACGTCGTCCCACGGCAACGGGTTTATCTCTGACGCAGTACGCAACGGTGCCGACATTGTGCTGACTGACCAGGATCCGGGTGACTGCGGGTTGCCCGTCGTACTGGTTAACGATCTCGGATCGCAAATCGCCAAAATCGCCCAGAGCGCATATCCGGTCGATTGGGACCGGGTTCGAATTGTCGCTGTCACGGGAACGAACGGCAAGACGTCGGTGACCCATCTCGTATCCTGGGCCAGCCAGAGATTAGGGCTGGGCGGTGCCACTATCGGAACGGTCGGGTACGACGGTCCCGGGTTCAGCGAGCAGGCACGGGAAACGACGCCACACCTGCTGGAAGTCATGCGGTTGGTTCACAGGTGGCAAAACAGCGCAGACCGCATCGTTGTCGCGATTGAGGCCAGCAGCCATGCGCTGGACCAGGGCCGATTGGACGGACTGCCAGTCGATGTCGCGGTCTTTACAAACCTGTCACACGATCATTTTGATTACCATCACGATGAAGCCGGCTACCGGGCTGCAAAATATCGGATTTTTGACTTGCCGCCGGGGCAGGCAGCGGTTGCCGTTGTGCCCTATGACCTGAAGCCGACGCCTGCCGGTCTCGCGGGCCGACGGGTCCTGTCA